>JBAYAL010000312.1:0-3151 GCA_041669825.1 Eubacteriales bacterium
CAAGTGATTTTACTGCTATACAAATTGCATCCTCAACCAAGGTCCCCATTTTCAAAACATCTTGGCTAAGCTCTTCTAACGCAGTTTGAAAAGATTTCCTAATCATAATTTTATTTCCTCCTTATCCAAATCTTCCAGTAACATAATCTTCGGTCCGCTTATCTTGTGGTTGAGTAAATAGTTCCTTTGTTATTCCATACTCAACCATCTCCCCATTTAGGAAAAATGAAGTGTAATCTGAAATTCTAGCCGCCTGCTGCATGTTATGGGTAACTATTATAATCGTATACTGTTTCTTTAAATCTAAAATTAAATCTTCCAATTTTGATGTAGAAATTGGGTCTAGGGCTGAAGCCGGTTCATCCATCAGTAATACCTCAGGTTCCACTGCTAGCAAGCGAGCCATAACCAAACGCTGCTGCTGTCCACCAGATAACTGCAAGGCCGAACTATTCAGACGATCCTTTACTTCATTAAAAAGTGCTGCTTCTTTTAGGCTTTTTTCTACTATTTGATTTAATTTCTGTCGATCTTTCAACCCATGTGCTCGGGGACCATAGGACACATTATCGTAAATTGACATAGGAAAAGGGTTGGGCTTTTGAAACACCATTCCAATTCTTTTCCTGAGATTAACGCAATCTACATCTGGAGAATAAATTTCTTCCCCATCGAGAAAAACTTTCCCTTTTATCGTTGTCCCCTCAACTAAATCATTCATGCGATTTAAAGTCCTCAGAAAAGTTGATTTACCGCAACCTGACGGTCCTATCAACGCAGTTACTTGATTTGTTAGAATTGGAAGACTGACAGAGTGCAAAGCACAAAAAGTCCCGTAGTACAATTCTAAATCCTGCGTTTCCATCTTGTTGGTAACTAACATAGTTGTCCTCCTATCTACTTCAAGTATACTAAGCAACTCGACCTACCAACTTCGCCATAAGCCAGTTGGCAACAAAATTGATACTTATGATCAAGATGATCAACACTGTGGCAGTTGCATAAGCTTTTTCCATGGATATTCCTTCTGATGCTAATATATAAAGGTGGACAGACAACGTTCTAGTGGGATCAAAAACAGAAGTTGGTAAACCCAAGGAACTACCAGCTGTAAGAATAACCGCAGCTGTTTCCCCAATAGACCGTCCAATCCCTAAAATAATCCCTGTTGCAATTCCTGGGAGAGCTGAAGGCAACACGACTTTACGTATGGTGTACCATTTGCTTGCCCCCAACGCAAGACTACCCTCTCGATAAGAATCAGGCACCATTTTAATAGATTCCTCCGCAGCTCGAATAATTGTCGGAAGAATCATAAACGCTATCGTGAGAGCACCAGAAATAATTGACCAACCCATCCCCAAAGTAATAACAAATAAGACAAAACCAAAAAGTCCAAAAATAATTGACGGCACTGCGGCGAGAGATTCTGTTGCAAAACGAATTACTCGTACTACTCGTCCTTTTTTTGCATACTCAGTAAGAAAAATAGCTGACCCCACACCAATTGGTGTAGCCACAATTAACGACGCTACTGTCAAATAAAGAGTACCGATAATTATCGATAAAATTCCACCTTCTTTTCCCATTCTACTCGGTTCAGCCGTAATAAACTCCCAACTTAGTCCGGCAATTCCATTGATTAAAATATGCCCTACAATACTAAACAACACCAAAATTGCAAGAATTGCTGACGCCCATAGTAAACCGATAAATACCTTTTCTTCCAGTTTAGCTGACCATTTCACGCCTTACACCTACCTTTAGAAATAAACTGAACAACTAGATTCAACAACATAATAAAGATAAATAAAATTATGCCAGTGGCAAAAAGAGCCTGCTGATGTTCTCCCGAAGCATAACCCATTTCCATAACGATATTCCCTGTAAGCGTACGAATTGGATCAAATATTGACCCTGGAATACGTGTTACATTACCAGTAACCATTATTACCGCCATGGTTTCGCCAATCGCCCTAGCCATCCCTAATACTACCCCTGCTACAATACCAGAGCGAGCTACCGGAAGTGATATCCATTTAATTGTCTGCCAATGGTTGGCTCCTAGAGCAATTGAGCCTTCTTTAAATTCTTTTGGAACAGATTTCAATGCGTTTTCCGAAATATTAAGTATAGTCGGCAGTATCATAATTGCCAGTATTATTGATCCAGCTAAAACACTAAATCCTGAACCACCTGTATAATGGCGCATAAACGGAACAAGTACCACTAATCCATAAAACCCATAAACAACAGAGGGAATTCCAGCTAATAACTCAATTGCAGGACGTATAAATTTTGCCACCTTTTTGGGAGCAATTTCAGCCAAAAATACAGCCCCAGCTATCCCAAAAGGAACCCCAATCACTAAAGCACCAAGCGTAACTAGAATTGAACCTACCACCATGGGGAAAATACCATATATACCGTTTGTGGGATTCCATACTGTGCCAAATACGAATTGAATAAATCCTACCTTTTGCAAGAGAGGCCACCCAGATAGGATAACAAAGATAGCGATTAGAACTATTATCAACACAGCTATGATGGCACTAAAAAAAAGCGCTTTTTCTACAACCAATTCACTTACTCTGTTATGTACGGAATTCTTCTTCATTAGGTTTAAACTCCTCCTGATCAATTCTTTCTACTGCTTAACAATAACATCCAATTATTAAGCTACCTTTGTGGAAATGTAACAGTTGTGTAAATTATAGAATGTAGCTATTTTATATCTTTTATGCACTTTTTCTCTATTAGAATTTAACTTTGAAAAGGGCTGGCTAAAACACATGTTTCAGCCAGCCCTTTTTGTCTCACCATAATATTTAGTTCATTTCTTCAAAAGTGTAAAATAAAACCTTGATCCTCTACCAAAAGTACTCTCAACCTTTATGCTAGTATCATGAATTTCCAGAATATGTTTAACTATTGCCAATCCCAGACCTGTTCCGCCATATTTTCGACTTCTAGCCTTATCCACTAAATAAAACCGTTCAAAAATTCTATTTATATCTTGCTCTGGAATTCCGATTCCTGTATCAATTACCTCAAATAAGATATCTCCTTCTCGTTCTGTTACAACTATCTCTACTATTTCCCCCTCATGCGAATATTTGATAGCATTATCGATTAAGTTGGTCATAACTTG
>JBAYAL010000313.1:0-3137 GCA_041669825.1 Eubacteriales bacterium
AATTGATAAATACGATGTCGATCATCGTGTTCCTCCCACAGGTAATCTTAATACCTATAGCTACAACACAACCTATCTGACTGGTAGAATGGAAAAAATCCTTGAGCTTGGCGAAATATTAAATACTAATGATTATAATAATTTCGACGGCTACCAAAATCCCTTTTCCGGAAGCAAAACAATTTATAGTAGCTGGAAAGCTATCCCAGACTATCACAATACTAGCCTTTACAACCCTGCAATATGTATAACCCCAAGAAATGACTATCATTACTCAGACCCTAATCATATCTACCCTGACTATCTTAAAGGTACTATTATCATCTTTATGCAAAATACTGTTAAAAATGTAGAAGTCTATTATATTGACAATAAAGGAAAAACATCTGAAAAGATAGTTGTATCTCCTTAAGGTTCTATTTTATAATAAGCTGAGGAGGAAAATTTTCTATGTTTATTATTGACCGCATTGAAAATAATTGGGCTGTTATCGAAGGAAAAGACAGGCTAATTTTTAATGTTCCTTTCTCAATTCTTCCTTTGGGAAGTAAAGAAGGAGATGTTTTAAATATTTCAATAACTAAAGACCTTAAAGAAACTGAAAATAGGCAAATTAATTCTTCTAAATTATTAATTAACTTTTTTGATGAATAATAAAAAAGGAGACTAAATATTGGCTAAACAAAATAAGCAAAAAAACAAACAATCCGAACCACCTCAGGAAGCAGGTATTTTTACCAAAACTTGGCTTAACATACTTTTACTGTTTGTTTTTGCCCCAGCCGGCATTTACCTTATATGGCTAAACAAAAAGTTTAACCCTGTAATACGTACAATTTTATCTCTCTTATTTGGAATTGCCTTTGTTTCAACAATAATTAGAATCCCTGGATTATCCCCAGGAGCCAAACTAACTTCACCTCCTGTAGCAATTCAACATGATGCTACTAATACTGAGAAAGATAATAGCAGTACTGAATCTACCACTGACAGTACAACTGACCAAAACTCCGGAGCTGTAACTAAAGTTGAAGACTCAGAACTTGACACTACAGCATATGTTCCCCCTGTGCTTCCTTCCCCAAAATTCTCTGCAGGTAAACTTCTGGAAGTTCATTTCTTGGATGTTGGTCAAGCAGATAGCATACTTATTCATTCCCCTGACGGCACTGCTGTACTTATAGACGGAGGAAACACAGATGACGGAGCATTTGTTGTCAAATATATTAAATCCCTAGGAATTAGCGAATTAGAGGCCATAGTAGCAACCCTACCGAATGAAGAACACATCGGTGGTCTCGATACCATATTAAGCCAAATACCTGTTAAAAACGTTTATATGCCTAATGTTGCAACTGATACTCAGATATACAAAGATTTTATTAAAGCTGTAGATTTAAGTGGAGCCAACAAGATATCTGTCAAGACTGGAAAAAGTATTGAAACAAACTTAAGCGACTTATCCATGGTGTTTTTAGCCCCTAATAATTCTAAATATGACGAACTTAATAACTATAGCTCGGTTCTAAAATTAAAATATCGTGACATTTCTTTCCTTTTTGCAGGAGATGCAGAAAATATTTCCGAACAGGAAATGGTTGATTTGCGAAGAAATTTAAGTGCCACGGTTCTAAAAATAGGACATCATGGAAGTAGTTCTTCCACCAGTCAGGAATTCTTAAATCAAATCAAACCTGAATATGCAGTTATTTCACTTGGGATAGATAATAAATACAATTATCCTGCTAAGGAAACTATTAACAAGCTAAAGGCAGCAGAAGCCTCCATTTTGCGCACAGATAAATTAGGTACAATAATCATGGAAACTGATGGTTCTAAACTAGGCATAAAAGCTATAAAAAACTAATTCATATAGAATCCCATAAAAAAATAACTCGACAAGTATTAACTATTCTTTTTTATACTTGTTGAGTTATTTTTTTCATCAGAATCATTCTTGTGTTTTAGATTTGGTTTTCGTTTTAGTTTTAGTTTTAGATTTACTATTCATTTTATTTTTTTTATTTGTTACATTTTCTTTTTTTTCTTCCATCTGTTCTATTTTTTCATCATTTTTGATTATTCCCGCCGCAACGATTTTTTTACATTTAGGACAACGAGTCATCTTTCTATATAATATCTGAGGATAAAAGAAATCTTTAACTGGCGTAAGAACAAATTGATGTTTACATTTAGGGCAGATATATATGGAATACATAGATCTAAACTTAGAAAGCATTAAAATAACAAAAAACAAAATTATCCCCCAAATAATATATAGCCACATAAAAACACCTCCAAATAAATTAAATTATTAATTGGTTAGGATGTCAAAACCCTATCTTACTGAAGTCACAGACAATATAAACTTGTGATTAAAAGTTCTAATGTCTATATATTGTATATTCAAAAGGCAAAATTTACTTTTGACACTTAATCCTTAATTATTATTTTAATTAATTACCAAATAACTTTTATATTAGTTCAAATTTAGTTATACTGATAAAATAGCAAATAAAAGCAATAAATGCAAAATTAATTTTAATTGGAGAAAGAAAATGAAAGAAACTATCCAACAATTTTTACTTGTTAACCTGGATTTTTTACCTCCCGAACTTATCGTTATAATAGTATCTGCTTTTCCTATCCTTGAATTACGTGGAGGAATCCCCCTTGCTTTTGGTTTTGGTTTTTCACTAAGCAAAACTCTGTCACTCTGTCTGTTTGGTAATTTTTTGCCTATAATTCCCATGTTGATTCTCTTTAAACCTATTAGTACCATTCTTTTAAAATATAGCTGGTACAATAAATACTACAGCTGGCTTTATAACCAAACCATCAAAAAAAGCTCAAATGTTAAAAAATATGGTGCTCTTGGGTTAATTCTTTTCACAGCAATCCCGCTCCCAACTACAGGGGCATATTCAGCCAGTATAGCTGCCTCCCTTATGGCAATTCCTTTTAAATATTCCTTACCAGCTATTTTCATCGGGGTCATTATCGCTGGTCTAGGGGTTGGTTTTGCTATATTTTCTTTTTTCTAATCAGTAAAAAATGCCAGACTAATTCTCCTCTTTTTATTAGTCTGGCATTTATATTTTCAATAGTTTAAAACAAATTATTAATAATCATATAAA
>JBAYAL010000314.1:0-3133 GCA_041669825.1 Eubacteriales bacterium
CAGCGATTACTCATGATAGAGATCCAGATGAGTTAGTAGCTGAACTTAATAGGCTTATTGCTGGAAAATAACAGACAACAATTAGAAAAGAAAGATTTTACGATTATGAGAAGTCTTTCTTTTCTTTTTATTTATTTATTCTTTTGATAAATCTATACCTATTTTTGACATTATGGCGTAGAATTATTAGCATAATAAAAAAGAATGATATTGATACTGATTAGTATCAATATCGTTAAATATTGCGTTAGCGTGAGTGCCTAAAGTCAAAAAATATGCAAGTATTAAAATTGATGATAAGCAAATTACTATGTATAAAAAATATTTTGAGGCGGTGATTTGATGTACGGATTGGTTCTAGAAGGGGGAGGAGCAAAAGGTTCTTATCAGATTGGGGCATGTAAAGCGCTAAAAGAGATTGGAGTGGAAATTGGTGCAGTTGCTGGAACGTCAATAGGAGCACTTAATGGGGCTTTGTTCGTACAGGATGAGTTAGAAAAGGCCTATGAAATTTGGAATGACATATCAATTTCACAGCTCTTTGATATAGAAGAAAATAGGCTTGAAGAACTGAGAAACATGGAAATATCACCAGACAGCATATTGTATTTTGCTAAAAAAGCCAGAGAAGTAATGCATAGTAGAGGGCTTGACATAACATTGGTAAACAGACTTTTAAATGATATAATTGATGAAAATAAATTAAGAAATTCTAAAATGAAATTTGGAATCGTAACAATATCTATTTCCGATATGAAACCTTTGGAATTATTTTTAGAAGATATTCCAGAAGGCAAAGTAGTAGATTACCTCTTGGCTAGTGCCAATTTACCTGCATTTAAACAGCAAAAATTAGATGGAAAGCATTTTTTGGATGGGGGATTTTATGATAATCTTCCAATAAATATGTTGATAAAAAAGGGCTATAAAGATTTAATTGCTATAAGGACAAATGCAATAGGGAGAACGCGAAGACTCGTGGACAGTGAGGCGAAGGTTACATATATTACATCTGAGCAAAATCTAGGAAGAATGCTTGACTTTAATAAAGAACAATCACGCGTGAATTTGTTATGGGGTTATTTTGATACTATAAAACAATTTAAAGGGCTCGTGGGAAGAAAATATTATATTGAACCCTCTGGGGATGAAGAATTTTTCGTTAGAGTATTGACGCTACCTGGTGAAGAAAGAATTTTGAGTGTTGGTGAGTTCCTAGGGTTTGCAAATATGCCGTGGAGAAGGTTGTTGTTTGAACATATTATTCCAAGACTAATTGTTTTATTGGAGCTTAAAAAAGATTGTAAATATGAAGATATTGTAGTTGGTGTTTGTGAAATTATCGCTGAAGACAAGGGCTTGGATAAATTTATGATTTATAAATTTAACAGTTTTCTTGATGAAATAAGAAAAAAATATGTACGAAAAGTTTTTACAAGTGAAAATAGACATCTGCCTGCTTTTTTAAAACAAACTGAAGTTTTGTCTCGAACATCTAGAGAAAAGATATTGAGGGAAATTATATATGAATTATTTGATGATTTTTTTGCAAAACCAGAATTTGAATAAAAGATAGGAAAGGAATAAATGAGATTTTAGTAGATTGTTAAATGATGTTAACCTTCTCTTTGAAAGGAGGGTTATTTTTTTTGGAAACGGTAATATATGAATTGATATTATTATAACTATAATTATATCAATATATATTATTAACGTTTAAATTAAATACTAATAATAATTAAATAAAGATTTGGATACAAATTAAGAAACTAATTTTTTATCAAATATTGTATAATTTAGTTTAAGAAAAAACACTAAAAAAAACTGGGGAAGATGCCAATTAAAACGTAATGTAGGATAATAGTGATAGAAACAATAGGACTTTAATACCATTTATAAAAAGATATAATATTTTAGAAGGAATTTAAAAAGATATAGAGAATACTACTCATGCGAATAAGTGGAGCAAAGTGGTAAGAAGTGGTGTTAACTTATTCGAATGTGGGGTGAACAAAATGTTTATGGGGGAATATCTCCATACAATTGATAATAAAGGGCGGCTTATAGTACCGTCTAGATTAAGAGAAGCCCTGGGAGAAAAATTTATTGTTACAAAGGGCTTGGATAATTGTTTGTTTGTTTATCCACTAGATGAATGGAAAAATTTTGAGGATAAATTGCGCAAGCTCCCTGTGTCCCAACCTAAAGCAAGAGAATTTGTAAGATTCTTTTTTTCTGGGGCAGCTGAATGTGAACTGGATAAACAGGGCAGAATTTTACTACCTGTAAATCTTAGAGATTATGCTTGTCTAGAAAAAGATGTTGTAATAGTTGGAGTTATGAGTAGAATAGAGATTTGGGATAATGACAGATGGAAACAATATAGTAGGAGTGCTGAGGAAAATTTTGAAGCTTCAGCCGAATCACTAGTTGATCTGGGCATTTAAGAAGGGGATGGCTTAGTTTGGTTTTCAAGCATGAAAGTGTGCTTAGGGAAGAATTAGTTGAAATGACTTTTGGACCAGATAATGGTATTTATGTTGACTGTACCTTGGGTGGGGCCGGTCATTTTAGTAGATTACTCGAAAAGCTAGGGCCAGAGGGCAAGCTTGTAGGTTTTGATCAGGATGAAAAAGCTATTATTAATGCGGAAAACAATTTTGGTTCTAATACCAAAATTGAACTTATAAATAAAAATTTTATTGAAATTAAGGAAACGCTAGTGGAATTAAAGCTTTTTCCCGTAAATGGAATAATGTTTGATCTTGGAGTTTCATCACCACAACTGGATGAAGCTGAGCGGGGATTTAGCTATATGCAGGATGCTCCTTTGGATATGAGAATGAATTCTAAAGCTGATTTGAATGCTAAATATATTGTAAATTATTGGAGCGAAGAAAAGATTGCTTCCACAATCAAGGAATATGGAGAGGAAAAGTGGGCAGTAAGGATTGCTAAATTTATTGTAGAATATAGGGAAAGAAAGCAGTTGGAAACTACGGGTGATCTTGTCGCGGTAATAAAAGCCGCTGTTCCTGCAGGAGCTCGCAGAGATGGACCACATCCAGCAAAACGTACTTTTCAAGCTTTAAGAATTGCGGTAAATGACGAACTTGGGGTATTGAAAAATGCC
>JBAYAL010000315.1:0-3124 GCA_041669825.1 Eubacteriales bacterium
TCATTAGTTGTTTTATTACGAAAGAAAAATTATATATTCTGTTTTAAATATATAATTTTTAAAGAATACTTACCATAAATTAGTATCTAATATAAATAGAAGATATCTATATTTCTTTATAAAATATGAATATCTTCTATTTATTACTGGAAATAGCCAAAAACCTAAAAAACTAGGGAGCTGTCCCCTCGGTTCTCCAACAGGTAATTTTCAAAGGATACTAATTTATTTAATAACTTTTTGTGTCTTAAAATCTGCGTTATAATTTTACCTGTTGGATAAGCAAATATCCCCGATAAAACAGGACTTTTAATTAGTATTTGTTAATATTGTTACTAATAAATTCATAGCAATTAATGGAGGTTACATAATGAATGACGTTTTACCCTGCTCTACACCTAGCCAGGTATTAGACATAGGCCTTTTCCATCCCGAGGATGCGCCATCTTTATTGAAACTTTACCAGAATCCTAACTCAGGGCTTCCTTCTCAGGGATCTTTGAACAGTATAGAGAAAATAATAGAGCATTTTCATAGTCCTGATATTTATCTTGTTCTGGCTCGTAGCTCTGAAGGTGAAATATTAGGTTATATTGACTTATTTCATATTAATGTTAAAGCAGGTAGCCTTTTTATTAATATGGGTTTTGTATTACCAAATCATAGAGCTCAAAACATAGGTAACCAGCTAATGAATTATGTAATAAATGTTCTGGCTGTAGATTTGAAGGTGGAACATGTTAGTGGCGATATACTCTGCCATCATACACACATGCAAAAGTTGATCATAAATTTTCAGGGAAAGATCCGTGGCTATGATATTGCCCTGGCTGTCGACGCTTATAACCCCCAGAGTCCAGGCAAACAGGCCCGCACCTCTGCACTAATAATGGGCGGTACCTTTATCACCAGACCTCAGACCCTTTATCTACCGGATATTTATAAAAAGGACCTCTTGAATATGTATGATGCTTGGCATTGTTGGCATCGATTCCTTTCTTCCGACTCAAATTTACCTGTTGAAACACAAACAACAGGTAGATTAAATATGATTACATCGTTCCACTTAGCCCGCATCATCATTTATAAAATAGGAAGCGACTTTGCTACTTTTTTCCGCGAGATGGAAGAAAAGATAAAACTAAATCAAAACATTACAGTAATTCAGGTTTATCTCCCGCTGACAACACCCTTTAGCGGCGGAGCAGTTGATATCCTGCGATCTAAGGCTTACTTTTTGGGCGGACCAATACCCCGTTGGTATAACCCGAGAAATGATGCCTTGCTCATGCAAAAGATGAACTGCGAACCCAATTTTGCCGGTATTAAAGTATTTTCTGAACATGCCCACATGATATTGGATATTGTAAAAAAAGACTGGGAGCAAAGACAAAAAGAAAAATAGCATTGGCAAATCAATCACTTAAAGTAATTTGGCATTTTACTCCATATATTAGTGTCGGTTAATACCGGCACTTATTAATTTATAGCAATTAATTGAGCTTATATAATGAATGATGTTTTACCCTGCGTTATCCTTATCTAAGTCTCATCTTTCAAAATCAACAGTATTACTTAATACCTCATCTAGCTTAAGACTATGTTGCTTTTTTACCTGTCAGACACAATCCAAAAAACTCATTTTGAACATCTGCATCCCTCAATTCTGACCGGTTCAAAATATCCTGCAATTCCGTACAGGTATATGAAGCATTCAAAGAAGTAATAAAACCGGGTCGAATCTCTTTTGGTTTTGTCATCAAATAAATCAGCCATTTGATCAGCGGATTAACATCCCGCCGCATATCGCTGATGCAGAAAAGTCCTTCAGGCTTTAACACCCTGTATATCTCATTAAAAACTTTAACAGGGTCTTCCCATTCGTGCAGTGAACCGTTTAAAAGACAGCATCATAAGAGTTATCCGGAAAAGGCATTTGCATGCTGTTCCCCTGAACATATTTTGCTCTTGACTCAAAACCGTAATCGCTGGCGTTTTTTTCGGCTAATTTTATCATTTCAGGACTGATTTCACAGCCAGTAAGTCTTGAATCAGATGACTGTCTGAGCCATTCCAGACCAACGTAACCCGGCCCGGGGCCGATTTCAAGTACATTTCCTTGAGTAATACCTGCTTTTAAAATATTATCGACATTGCTCCATCCTTTGTCACGCATATTTTGGGCAAATACGTCAAATATTCCGACCATGAGTGCTTCCTGTATCCCTTCGTTTGTCTCTATAATCCTTTGCTTTACCATTATACACCCCCATTTTAACTAGGTTTTTCAATGTTTCTTCAGCCCAGTCGCATTCTGCCTGATAATGATGCAAGTGACGGCTGAAAACGATACCGACCATAGTTTTCATATCGTCAGGAACATACTCCATGGTTTCTTTTTGGTGTTTATGGATTAAACTGATTGTTTCCTGCATCTTTTGAATATAGCTCTTCAAGTGCTCCACAATCTCCTCGGTTTCCAGATATTCTGAAAAGTAAAACACACCATCTGAAGGGAACACGGCCCGATAATCAAAAACAAGCAGTTTGACAAGTTTATTCCGAAATTCAGCAAGGCCTCTATCCGTAACAGAATAAATTGTTTTTTCAGGCCTGCTGCCTGACTTTCCCTTACTTACCGACAACAAACCCTCTGTTTCCATTTTCTCAAGATGATAATATATCGTCGGCAGTTTAATTTGCGTAAAATCAGCAAGCTGCTCGGCGATTATTTTTTTTATCTGATAACCATGCTGAGGTCCAAATCTTTGCAGCAAGCCTAAAATATATAGCGGTACGATAATAATCACCCTTTTAATTCAATTAAATTAGTCAGTACTGACTACAATTATACTCAGTACTGACTAATTGTCAAAATTTATTACGCAAATTATGTATTATGCAGAAATCATACCTTTACTTCATACGTACAAAAACAGGCTGACTTTGAGTCAGCCTGTTTTTGTCTTTATGTTTGTCATAGACCTGATTAGAAAGAGTAAACCGTTCAGTGGAGTCAGAAATATTCCATCCTGTAATGAATCCTCGCCAGTGATAAGGGGAGACCTTCCTGTGGACGGTTTAATCTGCATGGTATCAACTCCTCATAGTAATATTCTAATCA
>JBAYAL010000316.1:0-3124 GCA_041669825.1 Eubacteriales bacterium
CTTTTATAAAGAAATTAAACGAAGTTGTTTTTGAATATTATCCAGATGCATTGATGATTGCAGAAGAATCTACGGATTGGCCGTTTGTTACTTGGCCAACTAGCTCAAATGGTCTTGGGTGTAATTATAAATGGAATATGGGCTGGATGAACGATACTTTAAAATATGTCCAACTTGATTTCTCAAGACGTAAACAAGAACACCGGCTTCTGACATTTTCTCTTGTGTATGCTTTTTCAGAAAAATTTATTCTCCCATTTTCACATGATGAAGTTGTACATGAAAAAAAATCTCTTATTGAAAAAATGCCCGGAGATTATTGGCAAAAATTTTCAGGTTTAAGAGTGCTATTTTTATATTACTTTTGTCATCCTGGAAAAAAATTAGCATTTATGGGAAGTGAATTTGCTCAGTTTATTGAATGGAAATATGATTCAGCCCTTGACTGGCAGATACTTGATTTTGATATGCATCGGAAATTTAAGGAATATGTAAAAAGTTTAAATTATTTGTATTTAGGGCAAAAAGCAATGTGGGAAAACGATTTTAATTGGGATGGTTTTGAATGGATAGATGCAAATGATAATGAACAAAGTATTTTGATATTTATTCGTAAGGCAGTACGGAAAATTAATTATCTTGTAGTAATAATTAATTTTTCTGTTGATGGATACGAAAATTTTAAGATTGGCATACCTGAAAAAGTGAATTATAAAGAAATTTTCAACACTGATAGCATTAATTTTGGGGGGAGTGGTAAGACGAACTCAGGGACTCTCGTTTGTGAAAAAGAATTATGTCATAAAAGAGAATATTCAATAAAAATAAAAATTCCTCCTTTAGGGGGAGTAATATTAAAGCCTTGTGCTGAGTAAAGATTAATGTTGTGCTAATAGCTAGGAAAATAATGTAAATAATAATATTAGTGGGAGGATATCATATGTTTGAAGATAAAGAAAGTTTTAAGTTGGCATTTTTAGAGAAGTTCTCTGAAGTCGAAGGGAAAGACTTAAATGAAGGGACCGAGAGGGATCAGTATAATACACTTGTGTTACTTATAAAAGATAAAATAAGTCATTATTGGGCTGAGACAAATAATAGGTATTCAGATGAAAATGTAAAACAAGTGTATTATTTTTCAATGGAATTTTTGATTGGAAAACTTCTTTCTGCCTATCTTATAAATCTTGGGATAGCAGAAGTGGTAGAAGAGGGATTAAGGGATTTAGGACTAAATTACGAGGAAATTCTAGCTCAAGAAAGTGATGCTGGACTGGGTAACGGAGGTCTTGGTAGATTGGCAGCTTGTTTTATGGATTCCATGGCTTCCCTTGGAGTTGCCGGACATGGTAATGGAATCATGTATAAATATGGGTTATTTAATCAAAAAATCATAAATGGGTTTCAGGCAGAAATCACAGATAATTGGATTAAGAATGGATACCCGTGGGAAATATGTAAACCTGATAAATCTGTTGTAGTGAAATTTAAAGGTAATGTTAGAGTTGAGAGTCAAGAAGGTAAATTAGTATTTTTTCATGAAAATTATGAGCCTGTTTTGGCAGTCCCTCATGATATACCTATTGTAGGCTTTAAGAACATGAATAATATTAACAATCTTCGTCTCTGGAGTGCAGAACCAATTATCGAGGAATTTGATTTGGCCTCCTTTAACAGGGGGGAATTTGCCAAAGCAGTTAGTTATAGGTCGGAGGTAGAGGCTATTTCCTATATTCTTTATCCTGAAGATACAAGTCAGGCAGGTAAAGAGTTGAGACTTAAACAACAGTATTTTTTTGTTGCAGCGGGAATTGAAGCCATAGTGAGGCGTTACAAAAAGAAAAATGGAACACTTAAAGATTTTTCGAAAAAAATTGCTGTTCATATTAATGATACTCATCCAGCACTTTGCGTGCCTGAATTAATGAGGATATTTCTAGATGAAGAAGGATTGGGTTGGGATGAGGCCTGGAATATTACAGTAAATACTATTTCTTATACTAATCATACAATTATGCCTGAAGCATTGGAAAAATGGAGAGTGGATTTTTTCAAAAGCCTTTTGCCTCGTATATACATGATTATTGAAGAAATAGATCGCAGATTTAAAGAGGAAATGAATAGCAGATTAAATGGAGATTGGGCCAAAATAAATAATATGTCTATTATTAGAGATGGATATGTAAATATGGCTAGCATAGCAATAATAGGGAGTTATTCGGTAAACGGAGTAGCTGAGTTGCATACTAAGATATTAAAAGAAGAAATCTTTAGTGATTTTAATTATATTTATCCATATAAATTTAACAATAAAACAAATGGTGTAAGCCATAGAAGATTCCTCTTGAAAGCCAATCCACATCTTTCCAGAATAATTACTGAAGGGATAGGAGAAGGGTGGATTGAGCATCCAGAAAAATTAAAAGAATTACATGTATTTGAAGATGATAAGGCATTTCTTGAAGAATTTGAAAAAGCAAAATCCGAAAATAAGAATTTACTGGCAGATTATATTAAAAAAAGTACTGGAATAATAGTTGATCCCTACTCTATTTTTGATATTCAGGTTAAGAGAATACATGCATATAAAAGACAACTATTAAAAGTATTACAGATAATGGATCAGTATAACAAGCTTAAAGAGAATCCGCATTATCCTATAAATCCGCAGACTTTTATATTTGGAGGGAAAGCTGCGCCTGGTTACCGTTATGCCAAGACTGTAATAAAGCTCATTAATTCACTTGCAGAAAAAATTAATAAGGATGATGAAGTAAATAAAATTTTGAGTGTTGTTTTTTTAGAAAACTTTAATGTGTCGTTAGCTGAAAAAATTTATCCTGCAGCCGATGTTAGTGAACAAATATCTACAGCCAGCAAGGAAGCTTCCGGGACTGGAAATATGAAGTTTATGATGAATGGTGCTATTACGCTTGGAACAATGGATGGTGCGAATGTGGAAATTGAAAAAGCCGTTGGGAATGAAAACATAATTATTTTCGGACTGACAGCTGATAAGGTAATGGATTATTACAGGTGTGGGGGCTATAAATCTTGGAATGTCTATTATTCAAGACCGAGGTTAAAGAAGGTAATTGATCAGTTGATAAATAATTTTTTTGAA
>JBAYAL010000317.1:0-3112 GCA_041669825.1 Eubacteriales bacterium
GGAATAGCTCTGCATAAAATGATTCGTTTACTTACTGCAAGTACCATAAATGGCGGATATCTAAACTTTATGGGTAATGAGTTCGGCCATCCCGAATGGATAGACTTTCCACGTGAAGGTAATGGATGGTCATACAAATATGCACGTCGTCAGTGGGATCTGGTAGATGATAAAAATTTGACTTACCATTACATGGGTGATTTTGATGCTGATATGCTAAAAACGATTAAGTTAATAAAAGACTTTCAAGATACGCCAATACTTGAAATTTGGCATAATGATGGAGATCAGATATTGGCATATATGCGTCAAGATTATATCTTTGTCTTCAACTTTAATCCCAAACAATCCTTTACCGATTATGGTTTACTTGTGCCTCCCGGAACGTATGAAGCCGTGCTAAACACAGATAACACCATATATGGCGGATATGGATTGACGGATGATACAGTGAAACATTTTACCCTTCCCGATCCTCTTTATAAAGCAGAACAAAAAGAATGGTTAAAATTGTATATTCCGGCAAGAACAGCTATGATACTCAAGAAAACCAATTAAGAGCATAAAAAAAAGTGAAGAGGAATATTTTCCTGCTTCACTTTTTTTATAACGCTTTATTCTATTCTTTCAACGTTATAAGCGGAGTATATTTAGAAACTATTTTTGTTTCATCTGGTCTTCAACCTGCGTTAAGATTGTCTTAGCAGCAGCTCTGGTCGGAGAAATCTGCAAAGCCTGTTCCAAATAATCTTTCGCTTTCTTGAAGTCAGTGTCAGCCTTTGCTTTTTCAGCATCATATTTAGCTTGGTCAGAGGTAGCCAGCGGAATTGCAGCTTTCAAAGTATTAGCCCCATGGTTGTAAAACAAGACACCTAAACTATATAAAGCATCCGTTTTCCATTTTTTACTTGTTACATCAAGTACTTTATTGTAGTTTTCTTCCGCACTTTCTATTTTGCCGGCTTTCTGATCGCTAATTCCATTCTTTAAATAGTAGATTGCATACAACTTCTCAAGCGTATTATTGCCAGGAACAGCAGTCATACCTTCTTTAATAGTAGAGATATACTCATCTCCTTTTTTCAAATCACGTAAAGCCGCAGATTTACCAATATATGCATTAGCCAAATTGTATTTCTTTTGAATAGCAATATCGAAATATTTAGCCGCGTCAGCAGGCTTTTTAATTTTATCAGCACATACCCCACAATTGTAAGCAGTTACGGAGTCTGTAAAATTTGTCTGTGTTAGATACTTATTATACTTAGTAAATGCAACCTGATAGTTCTTGGCGTTGAGCGCATCATCGCCTTGTTTTTTCAATTGCTCTGGAGTAGTAGCTGTTTGAGCAAAAAAAGTAGTTGCTGCACAGCAGAATGCAAGAGATAAAATTAATTTTTTCATATGCTTTTAAATTTTATATAGTTTATATTTCAAAGTTAATATTCATCATGAAAGAAGCAAAGCCTTTTTCGTTTTTTTGAGATTTTTAGAAGAGATGTAACACTTTGTTAAAGTTACAATGTCTTTTAATAACCGATTGATAGTCTATTACTTAGTGCAAGTAAAAAACATTTTTGCTTTTTATATTTGCAGTTTCTTAATAAAAAGTGTACCTTTGCACCGCATTTAGAAAATGGTTCGGTAGCTCAGTTGGATAGAGCAACAGCCTTCTAAGCTGTGGGTCAAGAGTTCGAATCTCTTCCGAATCACGATTAATGAGATTGTAAAGCGTTAATAATAGGCTTAACATCTCATTATTTTTTTTAATAACAACATTTCAATACTGTCCCCCATTGATTCGTGAGATAGCAATCCGAATTGCACGTTTTTTCATTTTCCGGGATATTTCTTCTAAAGAGAGAAAGCATAGAGATAGCCACTAATATTAAACAAAATCTATCTTCTCCTAAAATCAATTCTGAGTAAAAATACAGCTAGTAATATTTAGAACTTAATGTTGCTCATTATAACGTCATAAGATATAGCTCATTATAACGTTATAAGATATAATTATAAATAATCTTATATTCATCTATCTACTTTTAACTAATATATGGATAATCTTCAATACTACTTTTTATTTAAAATCCTTATGTTTGCATAGAGAAAGAAATAACTTCAAAGACAGCTAAATAATATACACTTTTATGGATTCAGCTGAAAAAATAAAGCTCCATACCCTCTCCGGTAAATTTAACCTAAGCGATACCAGCTTTGGTATACAATCTATAAATCAGGACATGCAAAAGAGTAAACAAGTCCACCAAAGTAATCCCCACAGACACGATTCTTATTTTATTAAATATATTATTGAAGGAAATGGAATCCATAATATTGATTTCGTGGATTACGAAGTGAAGCCATATTCTATATTTTTAATGGCTCCTGGGCAAGTACACTCATTCGATATGCAGAATGTAAAGGGTTTTATCATCTATTTTAAAACCGGGATAGTCGGAATAAAAGACTTGCCTTTTTTTAACCGTTCATATGATACGCCTGCATTATATTTTGATCATGAGCCTGAATATATCAATGACATTTTTCACCTGTTATCCGAAGAATATCTACACCGTAATTTTGCAAAAAATGAACTGATAAAAGCACAACTGCAATCATTACTGATATTTTTAACACGTCGATATCTGGAACATAAAAGCAAGCCTCTTAATCTACCAAAACGCGTTGAAATTATCAGGAAATTGGATAATCTAATCAACACTCATTTTATAAGGCAGCGAAATGTTGTATTTTATTCAAATGCACTAAATATTTCCTCCCGACAGTTGAATAATATTTTAAATGAAAACTTGGAAAAATCAATTTCAACGCTAATTCATGAGCGAATACTAGTTGAAGCAAAACGTTTACTAAGCTATACCGATAAGACAATTTCGGAAATTGCCTACGAACTTAACTTCAACGACAAAACCTATTTCCATAAATTTTTCAAAGCAAACGAAAACCTTACCCCCGAAGCTTTCCGTGAAAAGATATCTGCAGGCAACCTTGATATTTCCGAATAAGTGCTGGCGTTTTTCTGTTTACTCGGTTAATAATCTCAATATAGTTATGTTAATACGTTAACAAATACGTTATTCATATTAAA
>JBAYAL010000318.1:0-3102 GCA_041669825.1 Eubacteriales bacterium
GCTTTGGTAATGATTGATATGGCTCATATTGCAGGGCTTGTTGCTGCCAATCTTCATCCAAACCCGGTTCCATATGCTCATTTTGTTACATCTACTACGCATAAAACATTAAGAGGCCCTAGGGGTGGAATAATTCTTTGCAAAGAAGAATTTGCTAAGCAAATCGATAAAGCAATTTTCCCAGGAATTCAAGGCGGACCATTAATGCATGTGATCGCGGCTAAAGCTGTTGCATTTGGAGAGGCATTGAAACCTGAATTCAAAGAATACCAGAAACGTATTTTAGAAAATGCTCAGGCGTTGGCCGAAGGATTTCTAGAAAAAGGTATTCGGCTTGTATCAGGAGGTACTGATAATCATCTAGTTCTTTTAGATGTTAGAAGTAAGGGACTTACTGGTAAGGTAGCTGAAAAAATACTTGATGATGTAGGAATAACAGTAAATAAAAATACAATTCCATTTGACCCAGAGAGCCCATTTGTTACTAGTGGAATAAGAATAGGTTCACCTGCAGTTACTTCAAGAGGTATGGGGAAAGATGAGATGAAAAAAATAACTGAAGCAATTGATATTGCTCTTTCAGCTGGTGAAGATCAGTCAAAGTTGGAAGAGGCCAAAGCTATTGTTTCTGAGTTGTGTCATAAATTTCCTCTTTACTCTAAGTAGGGTATGAATATAACTAATGCCTGGTTAGCGGAAGCTAGTCGGGCATTAGTAACATCTATTTGAAAAATTAACCATCTAAAAATTTGATAAGAAAATATACTTTATGATAATAATATAATCAAAGTATTTAGGAGTTGAAAATAGTGGGAAAAGTATGTGTATTGGATCATCCTTTAATTCAACATAAACTTTCGTTAATTCGTGATGAAAATACAAGTTCTAAGGAGTTTAGAAATCTTGTAGAAGAAGTGGCTATGTTAATGGCTTATGAAGTAACTAGAGATTTTCCATTGGAGGATGTGAATGTTAAAACTCCGGTTGCACCATGTATTGCTAAAAAAATATCAGGGCGTAAAGTAGCTCTTGTTCCGATTTTAAGGGCAGGTCTTGGAATGGTTGACGGGATGTTAAAACTAATTCCTGCAGCTAAAGTAGGACATATTGGACTTTATAGGGATCATGAAACGCTGAAACCAGTAGAATATTATTGTAAGATGCCTTTAGATATTGAAGAAAGAGATGTAATTATAATTGACCCTATGCTGGCTACAGGTGGTTCAGCATCTGCAGCAATTGGTTTTATTAAGGAAAGAGGAGTAAAAAATATTAAACTTATGTGTCTTATTGCTGCTCCTGAAGGAATTGAAGCTGTACAGAAAAAACATCCTGATGTTGATATCTTTGTAGCAGCCATTGATGATTGTTTGAATGAAGATGCTTACATTGTTCCTGGCTTAGGAGATGCTGGTGATAGGATTTTTGGGACAAAGTAATAAAGTGGATATTTTATGTAAAACTATAAGAATTTAAAGAATTTGACTGATTAAAAACAATACAAAATATTTAAGATTTTGTATTGTTTTTAGTATGGTTTGTCTAAATATTAGGTACCTATGTAGGGCTTCTATTTTAGATATTTTAGTAGTAATAATTGTATGGATGTGGTAATTAGAAATAAAATTATATATAATTATGCACAGGTAATTACATGTTTAATAATTATGAAAGAAGAAATAATTATGAATAAACTTCGGCCTTCTTGGGATGAGTACTTTTTAGAGATAGCCCAGGTTCTTGCGAAAAGATCAACGTGTCTAAGAAGAAATTATGGTGCAGTAATTGTAAAAGATAATATAATTGTTAGCACAGGCTATAATGGCGCTGCTAGAGGTGAACCAAATTGTACTGATGTAGGACAGTGTGAAAGAGAATTATATAACGTGCCTAAAGGAGAGCGGTATGAACTGTGTGTAGCAGTTCATGCAGAGCAAAACGCTATAATTGCAGGGGATCCTGTTAAAATGCAGGGAGCAACAATATATGTTGCTGGATCTTGTGCAGATGGTTCACCGGCCTCTGCGGAACCGTGTTTGCTCTGTCGGAGGATGATAAAAAATGCTATGATAAAAAGAGTGGTATATCTGAACAATAGTGGTGAGAAAAAAAACATTAGATTCGAAAACAAAGATTAAGTAAATTGAATTTCATCAAAAGTGTCTGAATATGTGATAAATTAGTTTTTGTTTTATGGTTGTAGATTGTAACGTTTTATAGGAAAGATAAATGACTACGTTGATAAAAAGGATACTGTAGTGAAATTTTATAGAGGGGATGTTATTGAATAATGGGAAGAGTTGAACCAACTATAAAAGGTAAAATATATAAAGTTGTAATTGTATTTGGGACAAGACCGGAGGCAATTAAGATGGCCCCGGTAATTAAGGCCTTTAGTACTTGTAACAGTGTGGAATGTAAAGTAATTGTAACAGGGCAACATCGAGAAATGCTTGACCAGGTGCTGGAATTATTTAAGATTGTTCCTCAATATGATCTTAATTTGATGAAACATGGTCAGACTTTGTCTGAACTTACGTCGGGTATTTTGCAAGGGGTAGAAAAGATACTTGAAGTGGAAAAGCCTGATATGGTATTAGTTCAAGGGGATACCACGACTACATTTGCCGCGGCGTTGGCAGCTTTTTATCAAAAAATAACGGTTGGGCATATTGAAGCAGGACTCAGAACAGGAAATAAATATTCCCCTTGGCCGGAGGAAATTAATCGTAAACTTTCCGGAGTGTTAGCTGATTTGCATTTTGCCCCAACTGGGGTTGCTAGAAACAATTTACTAAATGATGGGGTGTTATCAAATAAAATATATGTAACTGGAAACACTGTAATAGATGCCCTTGTTTCGACAGTAAAAGATGAGTATATTTTTAGAAATGAAGAACTTAAAAACATTCTGGAAGAAAATAAAAACAGAAGAATGATAATGATTACGGCTCATCGTAGGGAAAACTGGGGCGAATCTATGAGACAGATTTTCGAGGGGATAAGGACTATCCTGGATGAATATGAAGATACATATATTATTTTTCCAGTGCATAAGAATCCTATTGTTAGGGGAACAGTAAATAAAATTCTAGGTGGGAA
>JBAYAL010000319.1:0-3101 GCA_041669825.1 Eubacteriales bacterium
CAGTCCTTCTAAAGCAGCCATCTGGGCCATGATTGGGGCGCATAAAAGTGTATATTGATGAATTCTAGTAAGGACTTGAATTATGTCAGGGTGAGCGGCTACATATCCGATACGCCAACCAGTCATAGCATAGGATTTTGAAAAACCGCTTACGTGAATGGTTCTATTACGCATGTATGGTAGGTTAGCAAAAGGAGTATGGGTATTTTCGTAAGTTAAATCTGAGTATATCTCATCTGAAATGACTAGTAGATCATGTTCAGAGACAAAACGAGCGATAGGAAGGAGATCATCTCTAGTCATGATGGCTCCTGTAGGATTATTAGGATATGAAAGTATTAGCACTTTACAGTTAGGCGTGTAGGCCATTTGTAAATCTTCTACTTGAAGGCGAAAATCATGTTCTGCTCTTAGAGGGACATAGTTGAGCTCAGCTCCGGCAAGGGTTGCACAACCTTCATAAGCAACAAAAGCCGGATTGGGAATCATAACTGCATCCCCAGGGTTAATAAGTGCTCTTAAGGTGATATCTATAGCTTCACTAGCACCTACAGTAATAAGTAATTCTGTTTCAGGACTGTAGTTTAAGCCCTGATGTTTTGACATATACTTGGATAATTCTCTGCGTAGCTCAATAAGCCCGGCATTGCTAGTGTACATGGTTTGTCCCTGTTCCAGAGAGAATATTGCTGCTTCCCGCATAACCCATGGGGTGGCAAAGTCAGGTTCGCCTACGCCTAAGGAAATGACACCTTCCATGGTAGCAGCCAGATCAAAGAATTTTCTGATTCCTGATGGTTTAAGATTTGTCGCAAGTGGTGATAAATATTTTTTCATGGCGTTATCATGAGACGTTTAGGTCCCTCTTCCTCTCCAAAGAATTCTATACCATCCTGTTTGTACCTTCGAAGGATAAACCTTGAAGATGTTTTTTCAACATGCTCTAAAGGTGATAGTTTGTCTGAAACAAATTGAGCTATATCATGCATGTTTTTACCTTCGATTATAAGACATAAATCAAATTCACCTGACATGAAATATACAGATTTAATTTCAGGAAATTTTTGTAAACGAAGTGCTATTTTATCAAAGCCATATCCTCTTTCGGGTGCTATTTTTATGTCTATCATAGCCGTTACTCGTTCTTCTTCCAGCTGTTCCCAGTTAATAAGTAGACTGTATTTTGCTATTACTTTGTCTTTTTCCCATTGCTTGATTTTTTTTTCAATGTACTCTATGTTTAAACCAGTTTGAATTGCTAATTCTTCAGATGTGAGACGACAATCTTGAGAATAAATATAGAGGAGACGTTGATCTTCTTTGGAAAGCATAAATTAAAACTCCTTTCAGAAAATATCGATGCTAAAACTTACTATAAATATAGATTATGATAACATAATATATGTATAAATACCAAGTAAATACTAACATATTGCTCTAAACAAAGTGTATTAAATCTTAATTGAATTAACTTTTAGAAAATCAGGAAATTACCTACTCTGAATTTTTTAGGTCTGTCAATCTCTGGGGTGCTGTACATAGTTTTAGGATCTGGTAACATTTATTGAAAATGAACAAGTATACAGGATATCTGATAAAAAACTGTTGTCTAAATAATATACAATTAAGTATTTTAAGGTTATAATTAAAAATTGAATAAAAGATGGACAAAAGAAATAACCTAGTTGTAAAAATAGTTATTTTGACCCATAAATCATAAATATAATAATCTGAAATTATTTTAATTAAAGAGGAAAAAATGAATTATAAAATAAATATTGTAATGGTAGAACCTGAAATTCCACCTAACACCGGAAATATTGCTAGAATGTGTGCAGCAGTTGGGGCGGATTTGCATCTTGTTAAACCTTTAGGCTTTAGTATTGATGATAAGCATTTAAAAAGAGCTGGTTTAGATTATTGGCATTTACTTAATGTTTTTATCTATGATGATTACGAAGATTTTGAAACTAAAAATCCCCTAGGCAAACGGTATTTAGCTACAACAAAAGGAGGACAGGCTCATACTGATGTAGTATATGAAAATGGTTGTTATCTGTTATTTGGAAGAGAAACTAAGGGTCTTGCACCCGAAATATTGGCAAAATACCCCAATGACTTGATTCGGATTCCTATGAAAAAGGATTGCCGATCTTTGAATTTATCTAATGCGGCGTCAATTGTAACCTATGAAGTACTTAGGCAATGGAATTATCCTGAATTAGTGTAGATGTATTTTTAGGTGAAAAATGCTTCTTAGTAATTTTGATATTTTTGTTTTTAATGATACAGAATATTTATTGGAGGGAAACATGTCATATATTATGACTTTCTTATTAGCTGTGATAATTGCCGTGATTGTTACCCCTATTACAATTATCTTAGCTAAACGATGGGGAATAATGGATTATCCTGGTGAAAGAAGAGTTCATACTATTCCAGTTCCTAGAATGGGTGGTACGGCAATTTATGTAGCTTTTTGGACAGCAGTGTTGCTAAAGGTGGAGATAGATAGTACTGTTTTGGGATTGCTCTTGGGGAGTACAATTATATTTATTGTTGGAATTGTTGATGATATTAAAGGACTAAAACCCTTGACTAAATTATGTTGGCAATTTATTTCTGCCTCAATACTTATTTGGTTCGGTTTAACTGTAGCCAAAGTAACTTTGCCATTTATTGGGACGGTTAACCTTGGAATTTTTGGAGTATTAGTTGCTGTAATTTGGGTTGTAGGTTTGGTGAATACTGTTAACTTTTCTGATGGTTTGGACGGTTTGGCAGCAGGTATTTGTTTTATTGCCTCTGCGATTTTGTTCTGGTCAGCGAATCGAATTGAACAAGTTACTGCATCATATCTTATGCTGGCGCTTGCAGGGGCTTGTCTTGGCTTCCTTGTGTTTAATTTTCATCCTGCAAAAGTATTTATGGGTGATTCAGGAAGTATGTTTCTAGGATATATTATTGGGGCAGTGTCTATTCTCGGACTATTAAAGACGGCCACAGTGATTGGTGTCGTTTTTCCGCTACTCGTTTTGGGTATGCCTTTAACCGATATGATATTTGCTATTATTAGAAGAAGGTGGAAGGGAATATCCATA
>JBAYAL010000320.1:0-3100 GCA_041669825.1 Eubacteriales bacterium
AATAAAAGATTAAATATTAAATATTCAGCATAATATCTTTTTATTAGCTTAAATACTATTTAAGCTAATAAACCTTTCATTTTCAATAGGACTAATATACTATTTTATAATTTTTCTGCCAAAGAGTTCAGCTCATAACTCACTTGCTGAATATTTTCTATCATTCCGGTTATTTCCTGCGTTGCTTTCGCCTGCTCTTGAATAATCGCATTGTTTTGGTTTACGCCCTCACTTATATTAGAAATTACACTTTCAAATTGAGTTAGAATTCCATCAATTTCATCAGTAGATTTATTACTATCAATAGCAAGTTTGCGAACTTCATCTGCAACAACTGAAAAACCACGTCCATATTCTCCTGCTCTAGCTGCCTCTATTGCAGCATTAAGGCCAAGCAAATTAGTTTGATTGGCAACTCTTCGAATAAACTCAAGAATATTTGAAGTTTGTTTAACCTTAGCTTGTCCCTCGCAAACTTCTTTTGCCACAGTCTGGCTTATCGCAGCAACTTCCTGAGATGAAGCTGCAACTTGTTGCACAGCACTAGCCGTAGCACCTAATGAACTGGTTAGTTTGTGCACTTGGCTACGCAATACTTCTTTAATTTCTTCACCCCTGATCATTGTCACAACCATTCCTGCTACAACCTTTGCTACTGGAGTTACCATATCAACAGAACCTCTGATTCCAAAACAACCAACTTTTTCCCTATCAGCCGTTATTGCAATATTATAGCCTTCGCGTTGCTTGCCCCCACCAGCTAATTCATCTTCTTTTGTTATTCTTATCTCATTAATATTGCTTGAAAGAATCTTTTTATGTCCTTGGTGAATGGCTCCAACCCTTTTATGGTCTGAATCAGCAATAATCACCCCAGTTGCATCACTAACAATAGCGTGATATCCACTGCTTTCATAAATGGTACTTACTATCCTATTGGCAATCTCTTGGTTTATTTTCACTTTTGCCTCCAAATCACAAATTAATAAACTAAATATTTATAAATTATCTGTTTAATTGCAATTTTATAAATATTTGCTTATAATTTTACAACTTATTATTAGTACTGTCTACAGCTATAGAAAATGTTTTAAAATTAATTATATTAATAGAAAATAATACTTTTAATTTTTTTAAATAACTACTTTTGCATATGATTTACACCATATAAATATTTCCCCTCAAAGAATCAACTATTATGGAATAAGGATATGAGACATAACAACAATTGTAATTTCTACCAGGAACGACACTTATTTTATAAACTAAATTAGCAAAAATTCTAGCTTATAAAAGCAAAGATGCCTCAAAGTTTAAACTTCGAGACATCTTTTTAAAGTGTGACTAATAACTACAGTAATATCAATCTTTTAAAATCCTCAAAATAAACAAGAAGTAAATAGTGATATTTTATAGGTTTTTCACAATGCTCAAGCAGCGTGGACAAAGGTCAGGATATTCTTCATTCTTACCTACTTCATCATGGTACATCCAACATCTTTCACACTTTCCACCAGTAGCAGCTGAGACAACAATAGCCAAACCTTCAATATCTTCTGGTTTAACAGCATTTTCTGGAATCTGCATATGGGGAGCATGTATTTCAAGCTGAGATACAATAACAATTTCAGCAAGATTAGGTACCATATTTAAGAATTCATACATCTCTTCATTAGTATATAAATCAACTTTTGCTTTCAAAGAGTGATTAATCGTTTTATCCTGACGAGCGACTTCCAAAACCTTGGTAATTTCATTTCTGACAGTTAGAATTTTCTCCCATTTTTCTTCCAGAGAATCATCTGCCCACTCCGGTTTTATCTTTGGCATCTCCTCTATCTGAATGTTAGAATCTTCCTGATATCCGGGAATATATGGCCATATTTCATCGGCAGTAAATACCAGTACTGGGGCCAGAAGCTTTACCAAAGCCTGTAGTATTTCAAACATTACTGTCTGGGCACTACGCCTCAACATCGAGTCACCCGCTTCCACATAAACCCTGTCTTTTACTATATCCAAATAAATAGAGCTAAGTTCCACCGTACAGAAATTGTGTATGGCATGATATACAACGTGGAATTCATATTCATCGTATGCCTTGATCACTCGTTCAATTAACTTTCCTAATTTCATCAGTACCCAACGATCAATTTCCTGAAGGTCCGTATAGGCCACTGTATTATTTTCATTATCAAAATCATATAGATTACCCAGCATAAATCTCAAAGTATTCCTTATTTTACGATATGCTTCCACCATCTGTTTCATAATTTTTGGTGAAGCAGCAACATCATTTTTGTAATCTGCTGATGAAACCCACAGCCTTAATATATCCGCTCCCATATCGTTTATTACTTTGAGTGGGTCGACTCCATTTCCACTTGACTTAGACATCTTTCGGCCCTTTTCATCAACAATAAAACCATGGGTAAGCACTGCCTTATATGGGGCCTTTCCAAAAGCTGCTACTGAAGTGGATAGAGAGGAATTAAACCATCCTCGATGTTGGTCAGAGCCTTCCAAATACAAATCAGCAGGCCAGGTAAGTTCTTCACGCTGTTTCAAGACACCAACATGACTTGTCCCCGAATCAAACCAGACATCCATAATATCTGTTTCTTTTTTGAAATTTTTTTCCCCACATTCACAAGTCATACCATCTGGCAAAAGTTCTTCAGCAGAATGAGCAAACCAAGCATCAGAACCCTCTTCCCTAAAAATATCCTGTACTTTTTTAATGGTCTCATCGGTGATTATTTCTTTACCACAGCTCTCACAATAAAAAATTGGAATTGGAACACCCCAGGTTCTCTGTCTCGAAATACACCAGTCTCCCCTGTCTGCAATCATATTGTGAATCCTGTCTTTTCCCCAAGCTGGAATCCATTTTACTTTATCTATTTCATCAAGTGTATTCTGTCTAAAGCCATCGATTGAGGCAAACCACTGTTCAGTTGCCCTATATATAATAGGATTCTTACAACGCCAGCAATGTGGATAACTATGCTTGATTTGTTGCTTGTGAATTAACATCCCAGCGGATTCGAGATCTTCCAATATGATAGGATTCGCCTGGTCCACTTTAATTCCCACATAT
>JBAYAL010000321.1:0-3093 GCA_041669825.1 Eubacteriales bacterium
GAATTGTGAAAATGATACTTATCTCAGCCAAATCATAAAAATATCTTTTTTCTAAAATTTTATATTTTTTTTGTTATGAAATTAACTTAAAAATAAACCATCATACAATCAGATTTTTTTTGGAAATAGCTAACAACTTTTGTTCCAAGCATTTTTCAAAATATATCAGAGTTAGAGTATATAACTCTAAAACTTCAGAAACATCATCAGTCACAATTTGCTATCAAGATCAAAAATAACCCTATTTAAAAAATCAGTACTAAAAGCCCAAAAAGCTAATACCTCAAACTTACATCTTTAAGATTTCGAGATTTCTACTCGAAATTTTTTTGTCATTATTTAAACAATTATATAAAATAATTGTTCCATTCTTCAGCAAGTTATCATACATATTATTAGAGATAGTACAAGAATGGAGAAGAATACAAAACTCATGAAAAAAGAAAAAACTGTTAGTCTTTGTATGATAGTAAAAAACGAAGAAAAATATTTACCTACATGTCTCAATAGTGTCAAAGAATTAGTAGATGAAATGATTATTATCGATACTGGTTCAAAAGATAATACTGTCAACATCGCCAAAGATTTTGGAGCAAAAATACATTATTATGAATGGGATAACAATTTTAGCAACGCCAGAAATTATTCTTTACAATTTGCAACCAAAGAATGGATTCTTCTTATGGATGCAGACGATGAATTTAACAAAGATGATTCAGACAAATTTATAAGGTTAATTAACAATTCAACAAAAGACGGACATTATTTTAAAACATTAAGCTATGCTGGGGAATATAAAGGAGATAATATCGTTTATAACCTTAATCTGCGTCTCCTCAGAAACACAAAAAAATATTCATATATTGGTGCAATACATGAACAAATCACATGTAATGAAAGTCCCATAGATTATAGTAACTTTTCTCCAGAGGAAATCAGAATTTTCCATTATGGATATTTAAATAATGTTGCTTTAGAAAAAAACAAAAGACAACGTAACATATCCATAATTAATGAAGAATTAAAACAAGATCAAAGTAATCCTTTCCACATCTTTAATCTAGGTAACGAATACTTTGCCCTTGGAGAAAAAGAAAAAGCATTGGAATTATATAATTCAGCCTATAAAAATTTAGATTTCAATATAGGCTTTTCTTCAAAATTAGTATTTAAACGAATTATGTGTTTTTATGAATTAGGTCAATTTGGGGATGCTTTACATGCTATAGGGGAAGGCTTAAATATTTATCCAAAATTTACTGATTTGGAATTCAATAGGGGATGTATTCACTTGAAAAATAAACGATACACCCTAGCATTAGATAGTTTCAACAAGTGTCTAGAGCTTGGCCCTAGCCCGACAGGACTTGAATTTCTAGATGGTTGTGGAACATACCGCCCTAATGAAGCCCTAGGGAAACTATATTATGAATTAAATGATTATCAAAAAGCTTTTATATATTATCAAAATGCACTAAAAGATAATTCTAATTCACCTAGACTTATATATAAAATAGGGAATATCTTAAACAAAATCTATGAAGACAAAAAATTTGTTTCTTATAAATTATCACAATACTTCAATATTAATCATTTACCTAATTTGCTTTTACTATCAGATATTCTTCTTTTCGAAGGATTATATCATTCAGCTTTAGGATATCTGGAAAAAGCAAAAGATTTAGATGAAAACAATATTCAAATAAAGTATTTAACTGCCCAAGCATTTTTTTATACAAAAAATTATAGTGAAGCACAAAACCTGTTTGAACAGTTACCTGTCAATAGTCTTGAATATCAGGAAAGCATTAAGTATCTGTTTATCTGCTCCCTAATTAATAATCAAAAAAATATAGATCTATTATTTAATAACATTGAAAGCAATTTTGATCAATTAATTATTAAAGTTTATCGCCAATTATTAAGTATTTACCTAGGCAATAATGAAACACTTTTTTCCGAGGTAGATAATTATGAGAAAATCACTGAATTAGTGATGACTATATTAAATGAACCATTAAAAATCCATGAATTCATCTTGTTTGAAAAACTAATAAATATTTTAAATAAAATAGATTCAAATAAAGTACTCTTGAAATTAGCAAAAATATATTCTGATAATAATTTTAAACAAATAGCAGCAAAAGAAGTATTAAGATCGATAAAAGAATTAAATACAATTGATCCTGAAGGAGTAAAAATTTTATATGAGGAATTTTGCTTTTAATAAAAAATATAAAGAAAATGGTGTGATTAATCGATGACTTATAAAGTACTGATTGGAAGTCCAATACGTCAAGTTCCCAATGTATTAGAACACTTTTTAGAATCTCTAAATAACCTTAAAAAGAATAATATAGAGGTATCTTTTTATTTTGTTGATGATAATGAAGACAATACATCAAAAATTTTACTTCAAACCTTTTCAGACAATAATCCACAGAAAGTACTAATAAAAAAATCAGAGGCAACAGATAAATATTTATGCAATGAAGATACCCATTTTTGGAATGAAGACCTAATATGGAAAGTTGCAGAATATAAAAACACTATGCTTAGTTATTGCAAAGAAAATAATTACGATTATATATTTTTTATTGATTCCGACCTTGTTTTACATCCTAATACGCTTGAACATCTAATTTCTACTAACAAAGATATTATCTCTGAAATTTTCTGGACAAAATGGCATCCTGATGCTCCAGAACTTCCTCAAATATGGCTCTACGATCAATACTCTCTAATTAAACAACATCGCAAAGAACAGCTAACTGAACAAGAAAAAGCTGAGCGAGTAAATACTTTTCTTAATATGTTAAAACAACCAGGAATATATGAAGTCGGCGGACTGGGAGCCTGTACATTAATAAGTAAAAAAGCCTTAAATGAAAATGTTAATTTTAGTGAAATATCCAACATTTCTTTTTGGGGTGAAGACCGCCATTTTTCCATAAGAGCTGCTGCAATAGGATTTAAACTATTTGTTGACACAACCTACCCAGCCTATCACATTTACAGACAAAGCAATCTTCAGGGTATTGAAAAATTCAAAAACAACTGTATAACTCAAATTACAGACAAATACCCAAATAA
>JBAYAL010000322.1:0-3093 GCA_041669825.1 Eubacteriales bacterium
ACCTATTACTGGAAGTATTTTAATAATGGAAATGACAGGTTCGATTGAGCACTTGCTTCCCTTAATAATGGTATCAATGTTTGCCTATATAGTAAGTGATATTTTGAAATGTAGACCAATTTATGATGATTTATATGTGTTAATGATTGCTGGAACAAAGAAAAAGTCTAAGAAAAAATACAAAAAGAAATATTACCCAGATCAAATAATAGATAAGGAAAAAAATATAGTTGATATACCAAAAATTGAGAATTCTAAAAATACAAAAATGCAGATGATAATAGAAAGTACGGATGATGTGATTCTCGATAAAAATGAAAAAGTGGAATTTGTTTCAAGTAAGAAAAGTAAGACTAATAGTGAGAATAAAAGAAAGACCATAATTGAACAGATTGTATGTATGGGTTCCCGAATAGAAGAGAAAAGGGTAAAAGATATTAATTGGCCGCAAGGTTGTTTGATTGTTAGTATTAGAAATGGTGAAGAAGACGTTATTCCGGAAGGTAATACAATTATTATGACAGGGGATAATCTATATGTTCTTGTTGATCAGGATGAAGAGTATGAAATGAAAGTTATGCTGGAAGAACTATGTGGAGAAAGATATGGCCAAAAAATCTACTGAAAATTCAAATTGTGGATTATTCTAGCTAAATACAATAATAATTTTAAAATACAAGGATTACTTGTTGACGTAAGGGTTTGAAAATATTATAATAGCACTTGCGATTTTAAATAATATTTGATCATTAGACTTGCACGGAGAGGTGGCTGAGTTGGTCGAAGGCGCTCGCTTGGAAAGCGAGTACATAGGGCGACCTGTGTCGAGGGTTCGAATCCCTCTCTCTCCGCCATATTTGCTAATTAGTTTGGTTTATATAGGTTTTTAATTTTTGTTATATTTTTATCACATTAATGGTATAATAAGTTTGACCGTGCTAGACGGAGAGTTAGCGGTTCTCTGTAACCTGCAATCCGCTACAGCAGGGTTTAATTCCTGCGAGAGGGTTGAAATATTTGAAGCTGTCTTTATTTTTTATGTGATGACATTCTGGTCTTGCGCAATGGAACGCTTTGAACTGTGTCAGGTCTTGACGGAAGCAGCACTAAGATGTTTGTTTTGTGTGCCGCAAGGTTGCCGGAAGGGAACATGGGAAATAGGGAAACATTCGGGTATATATATCCAATCAAAGGTGCGCGGTCTTAATTAATAAAGGTGGTTCTTAGCCACTTTTTTTGGTATGTGTGTGGGTGAAAAAAATGGCATATTTGGCTCTTTATCGGGAATGGAGACCTAAAAATTTTGAGGAAATAGTGGGACAGGAACATGTGAAAATTACCCTGAGTAATGCGGTATTACAGGGGAAAGTGGCACATGCTTACCTTTTCAGTGGGCCTCGTGGAACAGGGAAAACTTCTGCAGCTAAGATTCTTGCTAAAGCTTTAAACTGTAAGAATCGCAGGGGTTTTGAACCATGTAATGAATGTGAATCTTGCAAGAGTATTGATCGTGGTTTAGCCCTGGATGTAATGGAAATAGATGCTGCATCCAACAGGGGAATTGATGAGATAAGAGATTTAAGAGAAAAAGTAAAGCTTGTATCTGCTGGGGGAAATTTTAAGGTATACATAATTGATGAAGTACATATGTTGACAACGGAAGCTTTTAATGCCTTGCTAAAAACACTAGAAGAACCTCCGGTTGGAGTAGTTTTTGTCCTAGCAACAACTGAGGCACATAAAGTCCCTTTAACTATTTTGTCCCGAGTACAGCGTTTTGAATTTCATCGCATTTCTGTAGCACTAATTGTTAAGAGATTAGAAGAAGTTTGTGAGGCATTGGGGCGAGGAATTGAAAATAAAGCGCTTCAAGTTATAGCGTCTAAAGCAGAGGGGGGAATGCGTGATGCCCTCAGTATTCTTGATCAGTGTTTAATAACTGAAGGGGATATCAGTTTGGAATATGTTCACCAAGTTTTGGGAATGGTAGGCGAAACTTTTAGCGCTGATTTGATAGATGCACTGTTGGAAAAAAATTACGGAAAAATATTGGATAGATTGGACGAAGGTATTGCCTTGGGAAGAGATCCAAGGCAGATCCTTAAAGAATTGCTTGATTATTTGAGGCAAATGCTAATATATGCTGCATCTGGTCAGGAATCATATCTTGATTCAGAAGTTGCTGAACGCCTTCATGAACAAAGCAAGAGTGCAGGTGTTCAAAGGTTGTTAACATGGATCAATGTTCTGCTTAAGGGGGAAGGAGAACTAAGATTTGCTTCTAATGCTAGACTCGCTTCAGAAATGCTCCTTGTTCAGGCCATATATGAAGAACGGGATGAGAAAATAGTTGGAAGCAAGCAGATCCAGAATATGAATTCTGAGGAGAGGGTAGCCCCGAATATGGGCGCCCAAAGAATAGAAAATGATGAAGTTGCTTTAGTGTCTAAGGCTGAATATATAAGAAACGTTGAACCGAAAATAGCAACAGAAAAAAAATTAGCAGTGGTTACAAATGGAGATATTAAAATTGAGGATATAGATACGAATTGGAATATAGTACTTGAAAAGGTTCGAAAAATTAAGAAATCAACTCATGCGTTTTTGTTGAAAGCAAGACCTGTAGATTTGGCAGAAAATAATTTGAGTCTGGTGTTTAAAGAAGGATATTCTTTTCATAGAGATAAATTTAACCAGCCTGAAAATAAAGATATTGTTGAAAGCGTGTTGGAAGAAGTATTTGGGCAGAGGTTGGTAATAATGAATATAATGGAAAGCGAACTTGAAAGTAAAAAAAAACTAAAATAAGCGATAACGAAGATGAAGAATTTTATATAAAGAAAGCCAAAGAAATGTTCGGTGAAGAACTAGTTGTTGTAAAAAAAAGAAAATAGTTTATTGATATATGAATCCGGTGTTTAAAGTAAAATAGGTTGAAGTAACCAGGTAGCAGTATGATTTAAAATAATTTCACTAATTATTAGTCGTAAAAGTAGATTGATTCTTATAATGATTAGTGGTAGTTAAAATATTATTTAATAAAATTACGAATTCACAAAAAAATTATAAGGAGAGTGTTATTATGGGATTTAA
>JBAYAL010000323.1:0-3085 GCA_041669825.1 Eubacteriales bacterium
CATGCACAATGTTCTCTAATATTGGCCATTTCCATAAAATATGGATTGAGTCCAGCACTTTCCACACAATTTTGAAATGTTCTTTCATGCATACGAGGCGAACAGGAAGCAACTACAATTCTGTTCAAACGATTATCTTTTATTGCTTTTTTTATCATTTCCTGTCCTGGTTCAGAACACATATACTTATAATCTACTGAATATTCTACTCCTGGAAAATCTTTTGCTACTTCTGCTACTTTGGCACAATCTACTACTGCACTAATATTTGTACCACAGTGACAGATAAATACTCCTACACGTTTCATGCAGTTTCCTCCCTGCTTTCAGGTTTAATTACTTTATTTACTAGACCCATTGCATCTACAAAATGCTTATTTAAGCCTAATTTTTCAGGTGCTATTCCATAAGCCAATCCCATCATTTCTGTAAAATAATAAACGGGGAGGCCATATTTCTTACCTGCAGCTTTTTCTACTTGAACTTGTCTCATATCCAAATTATTTAAGCACATTGGACAAGCTGTTACAATGCAGTTTGCACCAGCATTTTTTGCCCCATCAAATATTCTTTCCATCATTTTAAGACCTATTTCAGTTCTAGTTGAAGCATGAGAAGCTCCACAGCATTCTGTTTTATCCGACCACTCAACCGTTTCTGCTCCAAGGTCTCTCATAATCTTGTCCATAGTTTGAGGATCTTCTGGATCATCAAATCCTGTTTCTGTAGGACGTACCAAAAGGCAACCATAATAACAAGCTGCTTTAATCCCAGATAATTGAATTTTTACTTTTTCTTTAATTGAAGATGAATCTAAGTCATTAGCAATAATATCTAGCAATGCTCTAGCTTTAGAATCTCCTGCATATTTTCTTTCAATTACTTCTTCAATAGAATTTCTCATTTCTTCGGACTGCTTTACTGCAACTTCTGCTGCCTTGCTACGCATATAACAAGCAGCACAAGGGATAGCAACATCCAGACCTGCTTCTTCAGCTATAGCCATATTCCTTGCTGGAAGAGCCAGCGAAAGCAAATGATTGGTTAAATGTCCACTGGAAGCACCACAACAATTCCACTCTGGAATCTCCCATAACTCTATTCCCATTACCTTAGCAACTTGACGAGTTGACATATCATATTCTTTTCCGGTTGAGCTCAATGAGCAGCCGGGAAAATAGGCGTATTTCATACTTCTCCACCCCTTTTCCTAACATTTTCAAATATCTTCTTTACTTCACCATTATCTTTGATTTTATGAGGTAAAATAGCTAGTTTGCCTTTCATAAGCATTGGCAAACCGTGTTGTGCATCCTGTAATGGCTTCATAGCAAAAATATTTCTACCAAGGATCAATCCAACCTCATATACTCTTCCATTTCTCTCAATCGATTTTAAGAACGTATCATGAAAAACATCCATTATTTTTTCAGATACGTACCCCTTCTTCTTAGCAATAATCCTTAAGGTTTCCATCACTTTAGCTATATCGACTTCTTTTGGACAACGCACTGTGCAAGTTTGACACCCCGCACACAACCAAATTGTCTTTGATTTTAAAGCATCATCCACCATACTTAACTGAAGCATTCTCATTATCTGCCTTGGAGTTTTATCCATCGCAAATGCAACCGGACATCCTGCTGTGCACTTTCCGCATTGGTAACATTTCTTAGCTTCCACGCCACTTTCATAAACTATTTCCTTTAAATTTTCAATGTTTTCATCATGGGTAGTAGTAAGGTTCACACTTTTCATTAAGCACACCCCCCTTTCATTAATACATAATAATAGTGCTATATTTATTTTTATCACTAGCCAGATAACACAATTGTTATACTGTTGGCAAAAATAGAAGTGATAGCATAATGTATTATTATATTTAGATATACAGATATAATAATACATTATGCTACAATTGGCTATTCATTTTTGTAATAAACAATTGGTTTTTTATTTAGTTATTTATTACAAACATACAATCCAATCATTATACTATCATAAATTAACTCATTAAAATCAGAATTTATCACTCGTTTATTATATCTTATTTATTCATTACTTTGCTATAACGACATTTTATATTATATTTCATTTGTTTATTTAAATTGAATCTTTTAATATTTCAAAAAAATTGCTAATTATTTATCTAAATTGGATATTTTAACAATTCATACTTATCTTCCCTGCTGGAATTTTTAAAAAATGTAGAATAAACAGATAATTTTGTTTGACAAATATATATTATGCAAATAAGATATTCTCTAGGTGTAATTAAATTAAAAGTATATATTTTCTTTGCTAATATTTCTATACATATATAAAGATATTATAACTATAGTTACTTTATTTCTTATGAATTAAATAGGAGGTCACATAATATGAATATTGCTATTATTGGCGCTGGTAATGGAGGAACTACAATTCTCAAGTCCTTATCTCAGGTCCCAGAATTAACAATTAATCTTATTATTGATACAAATCAGAATGCCCCAGGCATATTATTAGCAAAAGAACTTAACATTCCCTCTTCCAATACCTTTGATGACATTAATCCCAATAATACTGACATGCTAATTGAAGTAACTGGCCTTGAAAAAATCACAAATATGCTAACAGAAAAATATGGTTCTCAATGTAAGATAATAGATTCTAAAGGTGCTTACTTAATAATGACCTTAGTAGAAAGAGATATAAAAACCTTAGATAAATTAAATAAACAAATGAATTCTATAAATAATACTTCAACAATTATACAAGAACAACTAGCAGATATGATGACCAATATCAATAACATACATAAGATTAACGAAAATCTTTTAACTAATACTGATACTTCAAATAAATATATCGCGGAAAGTGATAAAATTATCAAATATGTTAATAAGATCGCTATCCAAACTAAAATACTTGGCTTAAACGCTAATATCGAAGCAGCCAGAGCTGGTGAAATGGGAAGAGGTTTTTCCGTTGTAGCTAATGAAATACAAAACATGGCAGTGGAAAGCGAAAATTTTGCCAGCAAAATACGCAAAATATTAAATAAAATATCTGATGAACTCACAAAAATAGGAACAGAGACTAA
>JBAYAL010000324.1:0-3080 GCA_041669825.1 Eubacteriales bacterium
GCAGGTGTGGTCAGTGTTTGCTTATTGGCGCCACAACTCGCCAAAACTAATGCTGTCATAGCCATTACAATGGATTTTTTCATAAGTCGTTTATTATTAGAGTTTTGTTTTCAATTTAGTCTGCGTAAACAGAACCACAAAGATAACGATTTTCAGTGAAATAACCGCCAATTTACCACATTAGACTCCTTTTTACACCGTTTCCACAATTAAAACACTAATAATCAGTAGTTTATTTTTTATGTATAAAAAAGTGTATTTTTGTATAAAATACGCTATATTTGCAAGGTTAGAAGTGGTATTGACACAAGTAAGCAGAATATTATAAATCTAAAAAAATATACTTGACAAGTCTTATATTTACAATCTATTACACATAAATTCTTTTCAAACAAAATATCATTTTTTGATGAATCAAAAAGTAGTATAAGATGTCACAAAAAGTGCTATTGAATAATGCTCACAATGGAATGAAAAAAATACTGATTATCCTTCTCTTATATTATCCTATAAGTACATATGCACAAGGCTTGTCATTTGAATACGCTGTAGGTTACGGCACTTATCAATTGTATGACATAAGAAACTTTCAAGAGTCCATGATTAATCGTTATGGATTACAACAAACAGATTGCTTCCCTAATTACATAACACATTCTTTGGCTGTAGGTTATATTATTAAAAATCATCATTTCGGAAGTAATTATTCTTTCTTTACAACAGGTGGACGTCTTCATAGAGCTGATTATTCTGGCTCTTATACTGTAGATATGATAATGAATGGGAATCGTGTAGGTGGATTCTATAAGTACTACGTGAATACTGGATTATCGCCTTTAGATCTTTATTTTCAATTTAGTTCAGGCATTATGATTTCTAGTCTGAAGATGAAAGAGCAAATGGTTATCTATTCAGAATCCATTGAACAAACAATGAATTTAAAAGGCGTTGGTCTCTATTTAGAACCAACTGCAGGTATTACATATCGTCTTACAAATTGGTTACACTTTTCATTAGGAGGAGGTTATGAATTTGATTTATTAGGTAGATTGAAATTATCAGGACGACCAACACAACTTATGGCGCATTGGAATGGATTACGTCTCTATGGCGGGATTATTTTGACTATAAACAACTAAAAAATATTCTATGAATAAATTAAATTATATTCTTTTATTAACAACCTTATATTTGTTTGTAGCTTGCGAATATGAGCCTAATGGAGAAAATGTCGTTGAATTAAATCCCCCTGAGAATACCATACCCATTAAAATTTCATTGAACGACGTCAATCCATCAGACTCTATATATATCTATACTAATACATCATTTTCTATCAACATTGATGTCGCTAAAAAACTATTACAGGCCGTAGTGTTATTGGATGGCCAGGAATATAAACTAATGTCAGACAAATCATTAAATTTTATTATAAATCCCGATGAACTAAGCGAGGGAATACACAGGATGACAGTAAAAGCAGCTTTTTCTTCTGGCACAAAAAGCTTAGCGGAAATGATGGGTTTAGAAACATATCAGGGAGATTTATCTTGGAACCTTCGTGTTATCCATAATCCAAGGGAGCATTTTAAAATTAAAGGCCATATTAATCAAGAAGGCTTCTTTGAACTCAATTGGGAACATAATTTACCAGAAAGTTTGATTGACAAATTCACGATACAAACAGTAGGAAACAAGAAGATAATTATTGACGATGTGACAAACAAATCCTTTGTCGATTATGAATATGCTTGTGGATATGCGTATTACGACTTTACAATGTATTTGAAAGATGGGAATGCTTTTGAAAAGACATTTTCTTTGGATACACCAAAACCCAATTTGTATATCGAAAATCTGGATATGAATAATCTGCGTATTTATTGGGATAAATGCTTTGCTAATTTTCAATATCAAATAACGGACGGTAGTACCATGACTGTTTCAGGAATAAATGACACCACAATTACTGTGCCTCAAATTTTTGGAAGAGAGAGATATTTTACTTTAACAATTAAAGCTCAAAAAGGGGAAGACAGGTACAGTCTGAGCAATCATAGTGTATCAAAATTTTATGCTCAAGGAACCTCTTTAAATCTAGACGGAGGAAGTCTCTACGCCTATAACAAAACAGATAATATTATCTACACAAGTGATTATGATACTTTGGTCGCTTTCAATGCTAACACTTTGCAAGAAGTGAAAAGATTAGTAATTAAGAATCAGATTTCGTACTTTTCATTTGGAGGAAAAATTGCCACAGCACCACACAATTCAACAATCGCCGCAATGACAGGCAAAGAAACATGGATTTTCAAGGATAGTCACCTTATTAATCCTATTATAATTCCACAAGTAGGTGGAAACGAACAAACAAGCTTAGCGTCTATAACAAGCAATGATAATTTTTTTTGGGTAAAGTTTGCGACGAATATATGTCAGGTTTTCAATCTTCTAACAGGGGATAAAATTTATGAATTCCCATTTACATATACAACAAAAAAGATTTTTAGGGATTTTATTTCCGTGTCCGAAGATGGACGCTTTTTCTGTGCTTCATCAGAGAATGGGATAGAAATCTTTGGAATTACTGAAAATAAGCCACAATTAATATATACAGATACAAGGGAATACAAAGGTGCCATATTTGTACCTTCTCAGCCCAACAAACTTTTACTTGCTGTTGGGTCTGATATAGAAATACGCCAAATACCTAATTTTAATTTAATAGACAAACTTGACGTATCTGCACATGAGGTTACACTTTGCAATATTGACCCTACAAACATGAACTTACTATATTTTCAAAATGATTCTTTGAAAGTATGTGGTATCAATAATTTATCTAAAACCGTATTTAAAATAAAGAGCGATCAAATAACTTGTCGATTATTGAATAATAAAATATTTACGTACATGTACCCTGGAATGTATTGGGATATAACGCCTTATCTTAATAAACAAACTATAAAATATTAGGGTTCTATTATTAATTTAAACCCGATGAAACGATATCTCATTATTGGTTTATTCAGGCCGATTACGACTATTTACGTTGCTTTCTGAACTATACATTACAC
>JBAYAL010000325.1:0-3070 GCA_041669825.1 Eubacteriales bacterium
CACAATATATAGACATTGATGCTGCCCATTATAAGCGTATACCGTATGTAATTTCCATAAAATGAGCTTTTGACAAGCCATCCAAATATTATTCCAATTAAATTCTATTTTAGAAGCAAAAGAAGTTTTATATGATAATTCTAATTTTATATAATATAGTAAACTCATTAGCTATTTTAAGAACGAAGAAAAAGAAGTACATAAAGAGCAAATAGTGTTTGCTGACCAAAAATGCTTTTCAAAAAACGGTCTTGCAAGAGCAACCGACGTTGATATCGCAAAAAGACAAACATTAGACTTGCTACTGTCTATAATTCTTCTCTTCAAGGGAAGGCGCGCCTAAGAGAGGGGGTGAAACTTAATGGAGCCTTTAATTGTTGCCAAGAATCTATCTAAAACCTACCAAATGGGGGAAGTTGAAGTACACGCCTTAAAAGGAACTGATTTTGAAATCTATGATAACGAGTTCATAGTAATTCTAGGCCCAAGTGGCTCAGGAAAAAGCACCCTCCTTAACATTGTCGGGGGTATGGACTATGCAACCGGAGGCGAACTTTACTACAAGGCTACTCCTCTTCACAAAGCAGATGCAAAAAAGCTCACTATGTTCCGCAGAAATGGTGTAGGCTTCGTGTTTCAGTTTTACAATCTTATCCCTAATCTTAATGCCTTGGAAAATATTAGCCTTGCTGCTGACATATCTAACAATCCTCTGGACCCAAAAGAAAGCTTACGCCAAGTAGGCTTAAGCGATAGAGCAAACCATTTCCCCTCCCAGATGAGTGGTGGCGAACAACAAAGAGTAGCACTAGCCAGAGCAATAGTAAAGAATCCGGAAATCCTTCTTTGTGATGAACCAACTGGTGCCTTGGATTCCCAAACAAGTATTCAAGTTTTAAAGATACTTAAAAAGTTTCATGAGGATTATAAAAAAACTGTTATTATTATTACCCATAATGCTAGTGTAGCAGCAATAGCAAATCGGGTTTTTTACATAAAGGATGGGAGATTATCTCGGATTGTGGTTAATGAAAACCCAATCGAACCAGAGAAGGTGAACTGGTAATGCTCTATAAAAAAATGCTACGTGATCTCCTAGAACAAAAAGGCGCCTACCTAGCCTGTATAATTGTTATAGCGCTTGGTTTGATGATTTATTCCACAATGTCAATGGTAATGGACAATCTGTTATTATCCCGCGATACCTTCTATGAAAACCAGAATTTTGCAGATGGATTTGCTGAGATAGAACTAATGCCTTACTCCGAAATAGACAAACTTAAAAAACTAGATGGAATAGCTGAAATCCAAGGAAGATTAATAAAAGATGTAAGAGTAATAGCTCCTAATCAAGCAGAAAATGTATATCTCAGGCTTGTCTCTATTGATACACCTCAAGAACCACTCCTCAATAGCGTACAGCTGGACAGCGGAATTCCTTTAGATAATAAAGAGAAAAACATGTGGGTTGACAACATGTTTTTTAAGGCAAATAACCTTGAACTAAATGATGAAATAAATTTTATTGCTGAAGGCAAAAAGATAACCTTAAATGTTGTAGGTATGGGGAAAAGCCCTGAATTCATTTATACTCTTCGTACTTCTAGTGATTTGTTCCCAACTCCAGATACTTTTGGAATAGGATATGTACCACTAGATATTATGAAAAATATGTTTCAAGAAAAAGATTCCGTAAACAACTTAGTTTTTACTCTAAAAACAGGCGCTGACTATGATTCTGTGAAACAGCAGCTGGAATCAGAACTTAAACCTTATGGGTTAAAAAGCATCTATCCACAAAAGGACCAGACCAGTCATGCCATGCTAGCACAAGAACTAAGCGGTATCGAAGGAACAGCCAAATCTATGCCCATTATCTTTTTATCTGTTGCCGCTATGATTATGTACATTATGCTAAAAAGAATGATAGAGAAACAAAGAACACAACTTGGAACCCTCAAAGCATTTGGTTATACAAGCAGAGAAATCATGTTTCATTATGTTTCTTATGCCTTAATCATAGGTCTGCTAGGTGGCATATTAGGAGCCGTAAGCGGATTTGCCCTTTCCATACCATATCTAAATATGTATAAGGATTATTTCAATATGCCAGGTATGGATAGTGAGTTTTCTTATCGTTATTTCATTTTAAGCTTAGCTTTATCACTAGGCTTTTCAGTTTTCGCTGGATATCAAGGATGCAAGAAAATACTTAAACTTACCCCTGCAGAAGCAATGAGTCCTCCAGCCCCTCCACTTGGGAAAAATATTTTTATTGAAAAATTGCCTTTTTTCTGGAATATGCTTACAGTTCAAGGTAAGATGGCCATAAGAAGTATGGTTCGCAACAAATTACGTACATTATTCCTATTTGTAGGAATAATGTTCACCTTTAGCTTACTTGCAATGCCCTGGACCTTTAAAACGCTCTCAGATAAGATGTTCTTTGAACAATTTGAAGTAATTGAAACCTATGATATTAAAATACCATTCTCTGCTCCTTTAGATCAAAGCAAAATAGAAAGAGAATTAGCCAGATTTCCAGGAGTAAAACAGGTCGAAGGTATGGCAGAAATCCCTGTAACTATTAAAAATAATTGGCATGAAAAATCTTTAATTCTTACAGGGATTCATACTAGAAGTGAATTGTATCATATAGTGGACACTAATTATAACGAAGTAACACTGCCCGAAAATGGAATTCTTATCTCTGAACGCCTCGCTTCCTTACTTGATGCGCAAGTAGGAACAAACCTCAATATTGAAAGTCCCTTGTTCCAAAACTGGGAAGAAGGCAAATTGCTACAAGTAGTTGGAATTATTCCTCAAAATTTAGGTCTGAACGCTTATATGGAGCTAAGCTCTCTCCAGAATTTTATGGATCAGGGAAGAATATCAACTGCGGCTATTCTTAATATCGAAGATAGTAAAATTCCGCTTTTAAAGTATGAATATAACGATAGCAAATTTATAAACAGTATAGAAAATAAAATAATCCTGCTACAACAAATGAAGGATCTTATGTCATCATTTACTGGAATGATTTTTAGTATGTTTATTTTTGGGATAG
>JBAYAL010000326.1:0-3064 GCA_041669825.1 Eubacteriales bacterium
ATATGTTTATATAATACCCTGTCCAGCCTCGAATAATTAAAACCTAACCTTTTTGCAAGAAGATAACTTAATCCAACCAATCCCGAAAGACTATCCAGTATGTGGTCTTCCGAGGCATGAATAGTGCCATGTTGGAGAAGCCATTGTGCTTTAAGCATCTCAGCCTTCAACTCTTCAACAGCCCTGGAAATTTTTACTACATCTACCTCAACATGATCCATGTTTCGCCCCCCCAATTAGTAAATTGTATCTACATTTCTATAAATTGGGTTAATATCCTGCCAACAAACCCTAAATAAACAAAAAAGGGAGGTATACTCCCTCCCTTTTAATCTAAACTATATGGCAATAGGGCTATACTACGAGCTCTTTTTATAGCCAATGTCAGCTTTCTTTGGTGTTTTGCACAATTTCCAGATATTCTACGAGGAAGTATTTTTCCTCTTTCCGTCATATATTTACGCAGTTTTGGAAGATCTTTATAATTGATTTCTTCAATTTTATCAACACAAAAACTGCATACTCTCTTACGTGGGCGACGTCCACGTTCACGTTTTATGTTAGCCATCAAGAATTCTCCCTTCAATTAAAATGGAACGTCATCATCCAAACTAATTTCATGTCCAAATGAACCAATATTTTCTGAAACTCCTGAAGACGCCGAACTATTGCTATCTTTAGGACTTAAGAATCTTACATTCTCTCCAACTACTTCTGTTACCCATCTTTTTTGACCGTCTTGTCCGTCATATGAACGAACCTGCATCCTGCCATCTACTGCAGCCATTTTTCCTTTTGAAAGATAATTTGCACACAATTCAGCAAGTTGTTTAAATACTACACAGGGAATAAAATCTGTTGCTTTTTCACCCTGTGCATTTTTATAATTTCTATCAACGGCCAAAGTGAAAGAGGTAACTGCAACACCACCTAGTGTATATCGCAGTTCGGGGTCTTTCGTCAATCGACCAATCAACACTACTCGATTAATCACATTTACCCCTCCATTTACTCATCTCTGGTTGTAAGATATCTGATAACTTCCTCAGAAATCTTCATAACTCTTTCCAATTCCTGAACAGTAGCAGCTTCCCCATTAAATTTCATTAAAACATAGAAACCTTCATTAAGTTTCTTAATCTCATAGGCAAGCCTGCGTTTTCCCCATACATCAACCTTAAGATCTGTTCCACCATTATCTTCAACAATCTGTGAAAACTTGGCAACTAAAGCTTTAGTTTGTTCTTCTTCCAGATCAGGTCTAATGATATAAAGTACTTCATATCCTTTCACAATTACACCTCCCTTCGGACTAATGGCCCTGTAATTCATTACAGAGCAGGGATAATACTATCTCAGCATTAAATTATAGCATCATCTTTACTGATTTGCAATTTTATTACCTAATCCTATTGCAATAAAGGTAATACTAATACACCAATTGCACACTTAACGTCTATCATTTTATTTTCACCCCGTGATACATTGCCTAAAAACCAATAATCAGACAACTAGCATTTTAAAATTATAATTATACGTTAAATCTGAAATGCATAATATCTCCATCCCGTACAATATAATCTTTTCCTTCAAGTCTTACTAAGCCCTTATCTTTTGCCCCAGAATGGCCATTATTTTCAACATAATCTCTATAGCCAACCACTTCAGCCCTAATAAATCCTCTTTCAAAATCAGTATGGATTGTCCCAGCTGCCTGGGGAGCTTTAGTTTCTGTATGAATAGTCCAAGCCTTAACTTCTTTTGGACCTGCAGTAAAAAACGTCATCAACCCCAACAAACTAAAAGCCATTCTAATTAATCTATCCAATCCTGATTCCTTTAACCCAAGATCATTTAGAAACATCATTTTCTCTTCTTCATCCAATTCAGCAATTTCGGACTCTATCTTTGCACAAACGGGAATCACTTCTGCATTTTCTATAGCTGCAACCTCAAGCACTTGTTTAAAATATTGATTAACCTTAACCTTTGACAACCCTTCTTCATCTAGATTAGCTGCATATATCATAGGTTTAATACTCAACAAACTTACATTTTGCAATAATTGTTTTTCTTCATCATTAAAATCAACCATTGATGCCGGAATACCCTTGTCAAATTCTTCTAACAGCCTTTCTAGCACATCTGCCTCTACTTTAGCTTTTTTATCCCCACTTTTTACCATACTATTCAGTTTAGCCTGCCTCCGCTGAACACTTTCAATATCAGCCAAAATTAATTCTAACCGTATGATTTCAATATCTCTAATTGGATCAATATTTCCTTCTACATGTATTACATTATCATCCTCAAAACATCTTACTACATGTACAAGCGCATCTACTTCCCTAATATGAGAAAGAAACTTATTTCCAAGTCCTTCCCCTTTACTAGCACCTTTTACTAATCCAGCTATATCAACAAATTCAACTATTGCTGGTACAATCTCTTTAGGATCTACAATTTTCGCTAGCTCATTCAAACGTTCATCAGGAACATGCACTATTCCAATATTGGGATCTATTGTACAAAACGGATAATTAGCTGATTCTGCTCCAGCCTTTGTTATTGCATTAAATAGTGTTGATTTTCCTACGTTTGGTAGACCTACTATACCTACATGTAACGCCATGATTTTTCTCCTTCAAAATTTTATTCTACAAATATTTTCACGCCATACCTAAGAATTACTTTCTTCCGCCTTTTCCACAACAAGCTTAATGCTACGTTCAAGCTTAACCCTAGGTATCCATGTCTGATGGCCACATCCAAGACACTGGATTCTAAAGTCCATACCGGTTCTCATTATTTTCCAGTCCACGCTTCCACAAGGATGAGATTTTTTCAAGCGAACAATATCTCCAACATTTAGTTTCAACACATATTTCTCCTCTGCTTTTTTCGGATTATATTGTAAGACTATTGAATTCAGGTAATACTTCCAATGGGTTAGATAACGCATTACTAGCAAACGTTGAAACAAAGGCTAATATAAAGTTGTAGCTTGTAACAAATACTGGATACAGAATAGAGTTACCTAAACTGTTCGCTACCACATTCATTG
>JBAYAL010000327.1:0-3056 GCA_041669825.1 Eubacteriales bacterium
ACAGGAATAATAGCTTTTGTTTTAGAAGTAATTTTTCCTTCTATTTTTGACGGGTCAATATTCATAGTCATAGGATCTATATCTACAAAAACTGGTTTTGCTCCAGAATGGATTATAACATTTGCTGATGATGCAAATGTCATAGGAGTAGTAATTACCTCGTCCCCTACTCCTACCCCAGCTGCAATTAAAGAAAGATGCAATCCTGCCGTACAAGAATTTACAGCTATGGCATGTTTTACACCGATGTATTCAGCAAATTTCTTTTCAAACTCTGCGGTTTTTGGCCCTTTACTAATCCAACTGGATTTTAAGGTATCAACTACCGCTTCAATATCGTCGTCCTCAATCAAAGGCAAAGCATACGGTAGAAAATCTTCGCGTCTCGTAGTCATATAATTCACTCCCTCATGTAATCACTACTATTTATTATAATACGATAAATGGTTTTTCTATCAAAGTCAAAAAGTACTCTAACTCATTTTAAATAATCTCCCAATTGGGTAAGCCAATTGCTTATTATGCTATTCCAAGAATAATTTTTTACAACGTAGTCTCTTCCTTTTTCAGCCAATTCTCTGCAGTATTCCGGATTATTCTTCAGTTCCAAAACAGTACGAGCAAGCAACTCAGGGTTCTCAGGTTCAATTACAATCCCACCACCGCTTTCCTTTACTATCTCTGCTCCTTCTCCTTCTCCCACATATATCAAGGGCTGTCCACTAGCTAAGGATGGAAATACCTTAGAAGGACGTACCCCTTCAGCCAATTTATAACGCCTGAGGGTAGAGAGGTTAATACTGCTCAAAGAATAATAACGCGGAACCTCTTCCAATGGTTGAAAATCAACAAATAATACATTTAAAAGAGCCTTTTTCTTGGCTAGCATCTCTAATCTAGGTCTTTCAGAACCATCTCCAACCAGCAAAAATAATATCTCTAGATTTTCCTGAAGCAACTCTGCTGCCTCAAGAATAACTTCCATACCATGCGCATATCCCATGGTTCCTGCATAAAGAATTATATATTTTCCTTCTAAACCCAAGCTATTTACCAATTGGCTATCTTTTTCCCTTAGGCTGAAAAGCTCTGTATCTACCCCATTGGGCAAAAACAAAATGTCCTTCTCCGAAATTCCTTTTTTTTTCAGGCTTTCAATTATACCTTTAGTCTGAGTGGATAGTTTAAAAGCCTTTCTATATATGTATGATTCAAGCTTTTCTGTTATCCCAATCATATATTTATTAGTGACCAATCCGAGCTGAACAGCAGATTCTGGCCAAAGATCAGATATATTAAATATGAAAGGAGCTCTTTTCACCATACTTGCAAACAAAGCTGAAAAACCAATGAAAAGTGGCGGAGATTCCACTACGATCAAATCCTGTTTCCCTGATTTTAATATTCCTATAAGAGATGAAAACACAAATGAAAAATAATTAAGTAATCGAAGCCAAAACCTTCCCCTTTTCACAGGATAAATACAACTTCTAAGAATTGTGAGCCCATCCGCTTTTTCCTTTACAAAAAATTTACCTCTATATTCCTCTGGGATCACTCCAGTTGGATGATTGGGAAAAGCAGTAACTACAGTAACTTCATGACCATAATTTTTCAAACCCTTCGCTAGTTCAAACAAACGAACCTGGGCTGCTCCCTTTTCCGGGGGGAAATACTGAGTAAGCAAAAGTATGCGCATATTATTTACCTTTCAAATTATAATCACAGTTACAACCATAACTCTAGTCTTAGTCTTAGTCTTAGTTCTAATTCCAATTCCAATTCCAATTCTAGTTCCAGTTCTAGTTCTAGTTTTAGTCTTGGTCTTGATCTTGATCTTAATCTTAATCTTAATCTTAATCTTTATTTTACTGCAAGAATATGAAAAACACTATCACTTAAAAATAACTTATGCAGAAATCACCTGAAACAACTACAGTGATAATTACAAATTTATTAACCCAACATTGTTTCATAGCTTAATATAATTTTTACCGATACTTAGCACCACAATCATTCCAAAACTCAACCATAACAGGGGCTCTTCAAAAAATCTTCCCTCTCCCTGAGAGCTTACAAATATGGCCAGCATCCAGAGGACATACCCCGTTCCAATATAATATCTATTATTTACTCCGTAGAAAACATAATTATCTTCACCACTACGCAAGAACAGTCTGTAAAGACTAAAGAGAATTATCACCCACATAAAAGCAACTATAATAAGTCCCACTGTACCCAATTCTGCAGCTATAGTAAGCAAAGTAGTATGAGAAACAGTCGCCCCATCAGACACTGTAAGAAACTGCGAATAATCAGTCATAAACACATGTTGAAAACTTCCCAAACCTGTTCCTAACAAAGGGTGATCTCCAAAAATAGCCAAAGCTGCTTTCCACAGATATAATCTCTGGGGATTAGTAGCTGTAAAGTCAAAAGAAATATTTAATAATTTATTTAATGTATCCGGGTTCGCTAAGAAAATTATTACCCCCCCAAGCAAAGCAGCACCTATAATACTTAGTACTGTTTTCCTATTAGGTAATAAAACAAATGCAGCTATAAGGATCGCACCAAGCGTTAGAACCCCTCCCCTGGAGGTAGTAAGTGCTAGTTCTGCTAATAAAACTGGAAATGCAGCAATATATACTATTTTAAGCCACTTATCCTTAGCCAAAACTAACAAAATCAAGTTGGCAATTAGAGCCAAAATTAGAAAGCGAGCAAAAATATTGGGATCAACAAAGGTAGCATTAACTCTTAGAATTGCTTCTTTATACAAATGCTCTCTCTGCCAGATTAAATTACCAGTTATACCTTCATAAAAAGCTAGCGGTGCAAGAAGAATCGCTCCGGCATGAACAGCTCTCAGCGGAAGAAGAACATGTTTCCTATCCATAAGAATAACTATTGAGATAAATAATGCAAACAATATTACAAGTCTACTTATTTCAACTAAAGTTTTTTGGGGATCTTCCGAGTAAAAATAACTAATCCCACCCAATATTACATACAGTAGCAAAACTATAGTGATGGGATTTTTTAACATCTCCATC
>JBAYAL010000328.1:0-3034 GCA_041669825.1 Eubacteriales bacterium
GGATATAAATACTTAAACCAAAAGGCCACATAATGATTGCAGATTCGGTAAATTCCCTTTTGTGTATTGTCTTTTCCAGCTGTATCAAAAGAGAACACTTTCTCAACAATCTCAAGTTCCATCAAATTTTTTAAATATACACTTATTTTTGCTCTGGAAAAACCAGTATGCTGATATAAATCATTCAGTTTATGCTTACCGGATGCAAGCGTAGCTAAAATAGCATAATATACACTTGTTTCCCTTAATTCTTCCGATACATAACGGCTGCCTTCTTCATATAGATAACAGCCCTTCTTTAATACATATTTTTCAATATTCTCTTTAATAGAAAAAGACGTGTTAAAATATTTCCAAAGACCTGGTACCCCGCCAAGAATTGCATATGCATTAATACACTGTTCCGTGTCAAACTTTGGATACCTCCTTACCAAATCAAGGAAATTAAGCTCTTTAACCTTTAAGAATCCATTAATTTCATAAGCAGCTGTCCCAATCCTGGTAACCATACTATTTTCAATCCATCCGATTGAGGAAGAACACAAAACGACCAGCGTTTGTTGACTGCCCCAGTCATTCCTGGAAAAAGCAACTATCTCATTGAAAAAATCGCCGCTGGATTTTACAATGTACTGAAATTCATCAATAATAATAACTTTCTTGTAGGTTGGTTTTTTCACCATTGACGAAAAAATCTGTTGGTAAGAAGGAAAACTTTGAAGTTTTGTTCCATTTAATTCTAATTCCCTTGCCCATTGAAATTTCTGTTCTCGTTCAGAACATGCTCTTGCCTGATAGTAGGTGTAAGGCTTGTCCTTCACAAATTCAGAAAGCAATGTGGTCTTCCCAATGTTCTTCTGCCCATAGAGAACAAGTAACTGACTTCCGTCTTTTTGATAGTAATTGTTTAAATAGTTTAGTTCTGTACTGCGTCCTAGTAGCATGTTTTACCCCTTTGATATTATTCCCATTCTATCATTTTCCCCTGTACAAATTTATAGCTGCTTTTTCAACAATTCCTCTATTTTATATGCTTCCATTGGTCGTCCAAGTAAAAACCCCTGTATGATATCACAGTCAATACTCTTCAAATAATCAAATTGCTCCTGCGTTTCCACCCCTTCAGCAACTGTTTCAAAGCCAAGTCTTTTTACCATTTGTATAATGGATTCCGTAATAACCCGGCTGGCTTCATCCGTAATTACATTATCAATAAAACTTTTATCAATCTTAAGTGTATCAACGGGAAGTCCTCTTAAATAAGACAAGGATGAAAATCCGGTACCAAAATCATCCAATGACACTTTTAATCCATACTCCCGTAGTGCTTTCATTTTCCCAATAACTTCCTCAAAATCATCAATTAATATACTTTCCGTAATTTCCAGTTCAATATCGTTTGGATTAACTTCATTTATTTTAATTAAATCTATTAATTTATTTACAAAATCTGCTCGTTTGTATTGAATTGCTGAGATATTTAAAGATAATATCATACAATAGCCATAGCGTCTCTTCCACTCGGAATAAATCCGAATTCCCTCTTCCACTACCCAATCACCAATGGGAATAATAGCACCGTTCTTTTCAGCAATCGGAATAAAATCAACAGGACTAATCATACGTCCATCATCTTCCCTCCAACGAATCAGCGCTTCCACCCCACGAAGCGCCTTAGTCTTGGTATGATACTGTGGTTGAAAATAGAGTTCGAACTTTTTATTAAAAATAGCATCTTTTAAACGATTTTCAATTTCAACATTGTGAAGAAACTCTTCCAATATTGCACCGTCAAAATACTGTATATTTCCTTTTCCCGTGGCTTTTGCCTTAAACATAACAATTTCAGCACAGTTGATCAGTTCTAAAGAGGTTTTCGCAGATTCCGGATATTCAGCAACCCCTACACTAACGGAAACAGGTACTTCCGTACGGCCGGTGAGCAAAAACGGTTTGGAAAGGCGCTCTTTCAGCGCCTTATATATGTGCTCCACACTTCTGATTCCGCATGGATCATAGATAGCCATACAATAAATATCACTGTTAAAATGGGATACTATTACTTTATCACTTTTAAATTCGCCAATATATTGACCAAATACCTGCACAACTTCATCCCCGACAATTAAACCCATTCCGTCATTTATCTTACGAAAATCATCAACGTCAACAAAGAGCACACTGACAACACTTTTCTCCTCTTCTGCTTTTCGCACCCACTCGCCAAGAACACGCACGAAATAATTACGGTTATACAATCCGGTAAGAGAATCATAATAAGCCATATAGGTAAGTTCTTCATTTTGAGTTTTAAATTTAGTAATATCCCTAAAACGAATAATTTTTTCGGTTGGCTGCTTGAAATCATTATAATAAACTGTAGTTTCGCACTCAATATAGATAGGTCTATCTCTTAATGCACAATCTTTTGTAGCAGCAGTCAAGCCTTTTTTTTCTAAGAAAAGAACGTCGCGGAGCGGAATAATATCTTCTTCTTTGACTGCATCAAAAATGCGGACAATATCTCTCTTGTTATCAATTGTAAACCCGAAATATTTGCTCCAGTTTCCGGCAATTTCAATGTGTTCATCCTCAAAATTAAAATAAAGGAAGGCACTATTAGATGTGTCACAAATTAAGCGATACATTTTCTCACTGTTTGCTAATCTATGATTCATGGCAGTGACTAAATCTACCTGATAGTGAAGCTCATCCATGTTTAAGCGTCTCCTTCCCTAAATTGTTATATTGTAATGCATTAACTTCTCATCATTCAAAATTTATTTCTTTGTAATATAACCCTGGGCTCTAAGTAACTCGGCACATAATACAGCACCACCGGCAGCTCCACGAACCGTATTGTGGGATAATCCTATGAATTTCCAATCATAGATGGTATCTTCTCTTAAACGTCCAACTGAGACTCCCATACCTTTTTCGTAATCAACATCCATCGCAACCTGTGGACGGTTGTCTTCTTCTAAGTACTGGATAAACTGTTTCGGAGCACTTGGAAGTTCTAATTCCTGTGGAA
>JBAYAL010000329.1:0-3025 GCA_041669825.1 Eubacteriales bacterium
AGTTGTAGTGGGAAATATGGAAGAATATGAACGACTTATTGAAGTAATCTTTGAGGAATATGGGATTCCCTGTTTTCTTGATAAGAAAGTAGATGTTTCTAATCATCCTTTGGTAAGGCTCATACTTTCAATGTTGGATATTTTTAATGAAAATTGGTCCTATGAGACAGTATTTCGTTATTTAAAAACAGGCCTTACAGGTTTGGATAAAAATTGTGTGGATAGACTGGAAAATTACGTTCTAGCCTGTGGAATCAGGGGTAATCTTTGGACAAATGATCAGGAATGGAATATGAGTTTAGAGCTTATTCCTGAGGAGCAAAAGTCTGAGAGCCAAATTGAAATATTAAAAGATATAAATAGGACTAGAACTGAAATTACCTCACCATTAATAGAATTCAGGAAGAAAGCTAAGGAAAAGAAAAAAACATCGGAGATATGTTCAGCATTATATGATTTTTTGTGTTCTACAGGTGTCCCAGATAGGATAGAAGGTTACATAGAAGAATTTAATCAAAATGGTAAATTAAGCCTTGCTAATGAATATGGACAGGTTTGGAATATTGTTATGGAAGTCTTTGACCAAATAGTGGAGGTTATGGGCGAGGAAACCCTTAGCCTAGAAAAATTTACAAATACATTAAAGGTAGGTTTTGATGAATACAAAATCGGCCTTATTCCGGCGTCGCTCGATCAGGTTCTGGTGGGCAATGTGGAGCGTTCCAGAAATCATGAGGTCAAAGCAGTATACATTTTAGGAGTCAATGACGGGGTATTTCCTTCTGCTGGGTTGGAAGAAGGAGTGCTTACAGATTTGGACAGGATGGTTTTAAATAAAGCGGGGGTTGAGCTGGCAAGTGATACTAGAACAAAAACTATGGATGAGCAGTATTTGGTTTATAGAGCTCTAACAACGGCAGGAAGATATTTAAGGCTTAGTTGGCCAATTGCGGATCAGGAAGGTAGGACTTTGCGACCTTCAATTATTGTTTCCAGACTCAGAAAATTGTTTCCTAAAATTGCAGAGACAAGTGATTTAGTAAAGTCGGATTTTGAATTGGAGGATCAAGAATTACTGACTGGAAAATATCCAGCATTTAAACAGATGGTATCCGTTTTGCGCCAAAGAGCAGATGGTAAAGAAATTGGAAAATTATGGTCCGAGGCATATCATTGGTTTGCCAATCAGGAAGAATGGCGGGAAAAATGTCAGGCACTTCGTTCTACCTTTCTATATAAGAATATTGCAGAGAGGGTAAGCAAAGATAAAATTATTTCTCTTTACGGGGATCCATCCTATTCCAGTGTTTCGCGTTTGGAAAAATATACTGCCTGTCCTTTTGCCTTTTATGTTCAATATGGTCTTGGTGCTAGAGAAAGAAAAGTATACCGTTTGAGTCCTCCTGATGTAGGTACTTTTATGCATGCTGTGATTGAAAGATTTTCTCGGGAGATAGTAGAACAAAATATTTCCTGGAGAGAATTTGACCGACAGTGGTGTGCAGAAAAGGTTTCTGAAATTGTGGAAAACATGCTGGAAAAGATGCAGGGATTGGGAATTGCAGGGTCTAAAAGGTATACTGCTCTTACCCTGCGACTGAAGAGGGTTATTACTAGAGCAGTGTGGCTGATTGCTGAGCATATCAGGCGGGGAAGTTTTGAACCTATAGGTTATGAAATTGGTTTTGGTGACAAGGAGAAGTTCCCCCCTATAACCATTGAACTGGAATCTGGTCAAAAGGTAAACCTTATAGGAAGGATAGATCGGGTTGATGCTTTAAAGACTGAAGAAAATACTTATTTGAGAATTATTGATTATAAGTCAGGTAGGAAGGATTTTAAACTATCAGATGTTTATTATGGATTGCAAATCCAATTAATCACTTATTTGGATGCACTTTGGAGTAATGAAGAAAAAAATAAAAATGGCTCGGTCAAGCCTGGTGGATTACTTTACTTCCATATTGATGATCCGTTAATAAAGCAAAACGGTAAAATTAGTGAGGAAGAAATTGAGAAAGCAATTATGAAACAGTTAAAAATGAAAGGTTTGCTACTGGCTGATGTAAAATTGATTAGAGAAATGGATCACACCATTGGTCAGGAAGAGGATAAAGACTATGGTTCTTCTATGATTATTCCAGCTAGGATTAATAAGGGTGATGTTTTGGGCAGATCTTCAGTTGCTACTGAGGTTCAGTACAAGAAAATGAGAAAGTACGTAAGAAGACTATTGAAAGGTATGTGCGATGAGATCGTGAAAGGGAATGTAGCTATACAGCCTTATAAGAAAAAAGAAATAACATCTTGTGCCTACTGCAAGTTTTCCCCCATATGCCAGTTTGATTCTGCTAGAAAAGAAAATAATTACAAACTGATCTTTGATCAGGAAAATGCTGAAGTTTGGAAATTGATGGCTGAAGATAAAGATGACAAATAGGAAAAAATAATTAATAACAGAGATATAAATGCAGATTCAGTAGAGTTAGAAAAAACTCGTAAAAAAGTATTAGGTGGTGATTGAGATGGGAAATGAAAAATGGACTGATGAGCAAATGGAAGCAATAACGGTAAAAGATTGTAGCCTTTTGGTAGCTGCCGCTGCCGGAGCTGGTAAAACGGCTGTTTTGGTGGAAAGGATTATCAGAAAAATCACAGATGAAAAAGTACCTGTAGATATAGATAGATTGCTTATTGTAACTTTTACTAATGCTGCAGCAGCTGAAATGAGAGAAAGAATCGCTGAAGCTATATCATCAGTCTTGGAAAAAAATCCCGAATCACAAAATATCCAAAGACAGTTAACATTGTTAAATAAAGCCAGTATTACCACTATCCATTCATTTTGTTTAGAGGTAATTAGAAGTAATTTTCAAATTATTGGTATTGATCCTGATTTTAGAATTACTGATGAGACTGAAGCCTCTCTAATGAAACTTGAAATTTTAGGTGAAGTATTTGAAGACCTTTATGAAGATGCGAGTGAAAACCAAGATTTTCTTGAACTTCTTGAGTGCTATGGTGG
>JBAYAL010000330.1:0-3022 GCA_041669825.1 Eubacteriales bacterium
GAAATTGGTCATGGACATTTGGCCGAAAGAGCTCTTGTTCCTGTAGTTCCTGATGAAGAAGCTTTCCCATATACCATAAGACTGGTTTCAGAGGTTTTGGAATCAAATGGTTCAAGTTCTATGGCTTCAGTTTGTGGTAGTACGTTGGCTTTGATGGATGCAGGAGTACCGATTAAAGCTCCAGTAGCTGGAATTGCGATGGGTTTGATAAAAGAAGATGGCCATATTGCAATATTATCAGATATTCAAGGGCTTGAGGATCATGATGGAGATATGGACTTTAAAGTAGCAGGAACAGCAAATGGTGTTACTGCCCTTCAAATGGATATTAAAATCAAGGGTGTTAGTAAGGAAGTATTATCCAAGGCACTTACCCAAGCTAAAGAAGGCAGACTGTTTATTCTGAATAAAATGTTGGAAGTTATTTCAGAACCAAAGAAAGAATTATCCTCTTATGCACCTAGAATTATCACTTATCATATTCATCCTGATAAGATTAGAGATGTAATTGGACCAAGCGGTAAAATAATCAAAAAAATTATTGAGGAAACCGGAGTTAAGATAGATATAGAAGATGATGGAAGAGTCTTTATCTCAGCAGTTAATGGTGAAGGTGGAGAAAATGCTTTAAAAATCATTAAATCTCTTACACAAGAAGTTCAGGTCGGACAGATTTACAATGGAAAAGTTGTCAGGGTAATGGATTTTGGAGCGTTTGTAGAAGTAATGCCAGGAGTACTAGGACTGTCTGGAAAAGAAGGCTTGGTACACATATCCCAGCTTGATAATAGTCGAGTTGCTAAAGTTGAAGATGTAGTCAAGGTAGGAGATCACATATTGGTGAAAGCTATAGGTATTGATAAACAGGGAAGACTTAATCTTTCTAGGAAAGAAGCCCTTGGACCAAGACCTACTAATGATGCTAAAGCATAAAAATAAGTGAAAATGTTATAGAACTTTATAGATGTAAAAAAGAAACGTCTGTATTCCTTTCCCAAAACATAGAATGTAAAGGGAGGGGAAACGGATGTTTGTTTTTAATATTTCGAGAACAAAAATTATTTTTGTTTTTTCTATTTTAATAATTTGGGGTATATTTTGTGGAACAAGAACAGTTTTAGTCAATAGAGCAGATATGGCTATTCCATTAGAAAAAGTGGAAACAGACCAAAAGGTAATTGCCTTAACATTTAATGTTGATTGGGGAGAAGAATATATTATTCCAATTCTGGATGTGCTCGAAACGAAGAAGGTAGAGGCTACTTTTTTTGTAACAGGGAAATGGGCAGAAAAAAATTCTGAACTTGTAAAAACAATTGCTGAGCAAGGTCATGAAGTTGAAAATCATGGCTATTCACATTCACATCCCGATCGTGATTCTCTTGAAAAGACTAAAGATGAGATTATAAGAACAGAAAATATTATAAATAATATAATCAACAGAAAAACTGTCTTTTTTGCTCCCCCCTATGGGGAAAGAGGGACAAATGGCCTTAAGGCTGCTCAGGAATTAAATTATGAATATGTGCTTTGGACACTTGATACAATTGATTGGCACCCACAAAGTACTGTGGAGTCTATCATAAATAGAATAGCGAATCCTAAAATAGTTAATGGAGTTAAGCTAGATAGAAAAGGTGCAATAGTATTAATGCATCCTAAGGCGAATACAGTAAAAGCTTTACCTGCTATTATAGATGACTTGGTAAATGATGGGTTTAGCTTTAATACCCTTCAAAAATTAATAACATTTGATATGACGGGAAATACTACCTCAGAACAATAAAATATTTGAGGTGGTAGAAAATGAGAAGAGAGTGGAAGCGAGTTTTAGTTAGCGCCTTTGTTTTAATTTTTGTTCTTTGTTCTCAGCCGGCTATAGCAGAAGATATGACGGTTGAAACAGCTCTGGTGACAAAGGAAAAATGGGATGCACCTTCAGTTACGGCTCATGCAGCAGTGTTAATAGATGCTAAAACAGGGGATATATTGTATGATAAGTATGCTAATAAACAACTTCCCCCAGCAAGTACTACAAAAATAATGACTGCTATTTTAGGTTTGGAACTGAGTAGCGAAAATGAGGTTGCTACAGTAAGTGAAAGAGCAGATGAAATGGGAGAATCTAGTATATACTTGAGTAAGGGAGAAAAAATTAAAGTTGGGGAATTGATTGAGGGTGCGTTGCTTCGTTCTGGGAATGATGCCTGTGTGGCAATAGCTGAAAATACAGCAGGAAGTGTAGAAGAATTTGTTAGCTTGATGAATAAAAAAGCTTACGCCATTGGAAGTAAGAATACTCATTTTACAAACACTAATGGACTTCCAGATGAAAACCATTATTCTAGTGCTTATGATTTAGCAGTTATGGCTAGATATGGTTTGGAAAATAAACGATTTTCTGAGATAGTAGAAATGAAATATGCTACATTAAGTTATGAGTATCCTTTGAAATCGCGTGCAATAACCAATACCAATAAACTTCTCTGGAATTATTCATATGCTGATGGAGTAAAAACAGGTACCACAAATGCAGCAGGCAAATGTCTTGTTGCTTCCGCCCAAAAGGATAATAGACGGTTAATCTGTGTTGTCCTAAACGCGCCTGATAGATATGGGGATTCAAAAAAACTTTTAGAATGGGGGTTTAATAATACTTAATTATTTAGATTTAGAATAAGTGAAATGAAGCGAGAAAATTTATTTTTAAAGGATAGATCTATTTCTCTGAGTTTAAGAAGCATTTTGATGAGACTTAACTAAATAAATAAGAATACGAATTTGATTAAAACGTGAATAATCAAAATAATTTTGTAAGGGAAGTGAAGTATTGACTAAGAAAACAATTTTGCCAAACGGTTTGAGAATAGTAACAGAAGAAATAGATTATGTCCGTTCCGTTGCAGTAGGGTTATGGATTGGCACAGGATCAAGAAATGAAACTGAAGGTTATGAAGGAATTTCCCATTTTATTGAGCACATGTTCTTTAAAGGTACAAAAAATCGCACTGCAAAGCAGTTA
>JBAYAL010000331.1:0-3019 GCA_041669825.1 Eubacteriales bacterium
CTGATTATATTCAAAGTATTAAAGTGAGTAATGTTTAGTAAAAGATCCCTGTACATAGATAATAAAATCTACCCTATAGAGTAGTAATCTAAAAGAAAACTGCTCCTTAGGGTATTTGTGTTTTGCAAAACCAAAATTTGGACCTTATAGACACCCTATCATGGTGGAGATCACGAGTGCTGTCAGAGAGGTCCCTTTACAGAAAACAAGGATGATATCAATCTTAGTAGTTACACAGAACAAAAAAAAATTTCCCAAATCAGTTTAATCATATAACCAGCTATTAAGGGAAATTAATGGTACAATTAGATTTCTTAAACTTACGTTAATGATTTTTAACATATTGTTTTCTAAGATGATAACGCCCATTTTTAGTCCATATCTTATCATCTATTAAACTATAGTTTGATAGATGTATTTCATTCCTCCAATTGAGAAAAATTGATTAAAATATTGCAAACTAAGGAAAGTTTATAATTATACTTTAAACATGGTTTGTTTTTAATTTGAAAGGATAAAAAATGTTAAACAAGTTATTGCTTATTTCTAAACGCAATAAGGTTATTCTTATAAGTGTAACGCTAATATTTGTTATGGTAATTTTGGCAAAGGTAGTATTATTGGACATTGTTTTTGTGGGACACCAGTATGAGAAAAATAGAATAATTACACCTTGGGGAGAAAAAATCAAATCCGGAAACCTTTCTGTAGACTATACAATAGAGCAAACTCTAAATGACATTGAACGACTAGGGTTAAATACCGTAAACGTTCCAGTACAAATAGATATTTCTTCGCTAACATCTAATACTATGAATATTAATCTTGAAAGCAAAAAAAAGGCAATTCAATTAATTAAAAAATTGAAGTACAGAGGAATAAATGTTATTTTAGAACCCTTTCCCTATATCAAAAACGGGGAACTCTATGAAACTCAATTAAATCCTACTGATATAAATGAGTGGTTTTGGAATTGGAAACAATTAGTGCTTATTCAACTAATTGACGATATTGCAAAACCATATAAGGTATATGCCTTCTGCATTGGTTCGAATTTCGATCAATTTGAAGATAGCTATGGATATTGGACTGATGTAGCTGATTTTGTTAGAGAAGCTTATAAAGGGAAAATAACCTATCGAACAAATTGGTGGTATACAGCACAATGGAATACGGAAAATGATCCAAAGCATGATACGTATAGTGTGAAACTAAACAACCCTGTCTTGGGTAAATTAGATTTTATTTCAGTGGCTGCATACTTTGAACTTACTGATAAAGACACTAACACTGTTGATGAACTGGTTAACTCTATTTATAGTACTCAGTTATTTGATAGGAATCAAAATGTTTTTAAAGAATTAGAGAATCTATCTACCACCTGGAATAAGCCGATATTCTTTGGGGAATTAGGTTTTCCTAAAAGAAATAAAGCTTCTATTCATCCCTGGAATCCATCACCGTCAGACATTAAAAATGATCAAGAACAAGCAAACTGTTTTCAAGCCTATAAAGAAGTATTTGAAAAAGAGACTTGGAATTATGGTTTTTCTGTTTTTGCAATAGGCAAAGATGATGAAGATAAACATTATTACCCAAGCAACCAAAGTGCTGAAGTTATAAAGAGTTGGTATGAACAAACTTCTTCAAAATAAAAATGCAATTCATTAAATAGCATTAATACTACTTAATGCTTTAACAAGAAAAAGACTCTCCTTTTTAAGAGAGTCTTTTTCTTGTTAAGGCATTATTTATATTCGTTATTTTTGTCTATTGCCTCATCCCTAATTTCTTCTCGCATACCGTTTATAGCTTCTTTACGCCTGTCGTTTTTTTTCTCCAAAAATTCTTTGGATTTTTCATCATCTGTTTTAGCAATTCTAACATTTGTAAACTCAATATTCTCAATAGTATTATTGATATTGCTCTGTATTTTTTCTACATTATCTCTTCGATCATCTGAATTGTGTTTCATTAATTTATACTCCTTTTTTTAGTAATTGATTTTCTTGAGTTCTTAAACTATTGTTAGAAAAATTGGGGAATCTTATTCAAGAAAAAATTATATTTTGCTGTTTGCTTTTTTGGTAATATAGTCATAGACCCCAAGGTTTTCTTTTAGAGCATTCTGTAGAAGTTGTGAGAAGTTAACTTTTTTATCTTCGCCTAAATCATTAAGCCATTTTGGAATAGTAAGCGTTTTTTTAACTGCCTTATTAGCCATTTCATCTCGGATTAAGGGCATAAATGCTTCGATTAAAGTGATGAAAGAGTCGTTTCCTATTTTTATCTTTTCTGGTTCAGCTGATTTAGGCATTTCGTCACTATCTTGTTCCATTCCATATAAGTGTAATTCGAGTGCATCCTTAGCCATTAGATAAGCTTGCTCAATATTTTCTCCGCATGTTATACAGCCAGGTAAATCAGGAAAGGTAATTGAGTAACCACTGTCATCGTGTTCAAATATAGCAGGATAAATATATCTATCCATTGAAATACCTCCGTAATTAGTTATTTTATCTGAATATCTGCTTGCTTCATAATCGTCTGAACTGTCTTAGGTGGCAAATCTTTATATGGATGTGGAACAGTAACTTTGCCTTTTTTAGTAGGATGTTCAAGTTGAACATGAGATCTGCACTGACACTTTACTATCCAACCATAATTAAGCAGTATTTGAAGCATATCTTTTGACGAAAATGATGTCATTTATACTACACACCCTTTACTTAAGCACATAGCAATCATAACACGTGTAATAATACGTGTTATATCTGAGGATGATGTGTCGTCAGGTAATAGCTTATTTCTAAAATCCGAGAAAATACGAATTGAAGAATCAAGGAAATGTCTGATGCAAATTGAAAATTTTCAAAAGATTTGGTCTTACTTTAAAGAGCTAAGGACGAGACTAGATAATAAAATATGTACTTATAGAAGGTGTAATAGTTAGATTTTTTTATGAATCTCAGACTATTTTTTTATAACGAATCATATTTTATAAGCACTATTAATAGGA
>JBAYAL010000332.1:0-3010 GCA_041669825.1 Eubacteriales bacterium
ATTCCACTGTTGGATTTTAAGACCAGGTCATGGATATCTAGATATGAAGCACGCTATTGCTCAATCTTGTGATGTTTACTTCTGGCAAATTGGTCGCGATCATCTTGGTGTTGAAAAAATTGCATATTACGCAAATCTTTTTGGTTATGGACAAAGCGCACAAATTGATTTACCAAGCCAATCGAGTGGATTTGTTCCTACTGCGGAATGGAAAGAGCGTAAATATCACGAGAAATGGCTTGGTGGTGATACTATGGCTATTTCAATTGGTCAAGGGTATACAACAGCAACACCATTGCAAGTAGCTGATGCTATGGCTATGGTTTCTAATGAGGGTGTGATTTATAAACCTCATTTATTAAAAGAAGTAAGAGATCCTACTACTGACGAAATAATTACTGAGGTTAAACCTGAAGTTTTATTTGATTCAAAACTAGATCCTGCAATTTTTAAAGAAGTTCAAGATGGTTTAAGGTTGACTGTTACAGGTGGATCGGCTCGTTATTCTTTGCATAATGATACAGTTCAAATAGCAGCTAAAACTGGTACTGCGGAAGTTAATAATTTTAAGAATAGTTGGCACTCATGGCTTTTAGCGTATGCTCCTTATGATGGTCCAAAAGAAGATAGAATAGTAGTTTCAACTATCGTTGAAGCCGTTAATAAATGGGAATCATGGGCACCATTTGCTACGAATATTGTTATCCAAGGTATATTTGCTAATCAAAGTTATGATGAAGCTGTTGATGCACTACACTTTAGATATTTGGTAAAACCTGCAGGTAGAGTGGAGTAGGGTTATATGAAATTTAAGATTTTTTCAGTTATAGATTATGTTCTCTTATTTTGTGTTGTTTTACTAATTGGATTTGGAATTGCGTTTGTTTATTCTTCTGCTGTTGACTCTGAAGGTATTCTTCTTTCAAATGAGTATTTGAAACAGATTGTTTGGGCTTTATTAGGATTTGTATTATTGTTGGGTTTGGCTCTTTACGATTATCGTCTTATAGAAAGATATATTTCTTGGGTTTTTATTGGATTACTTGTTATTCTAGTTTATACAAGACTTTTTGGTAGATATGTTAATGGTGCTAAGAGTTGGATTGGAATTGGAGAAATTGGTATTCAACCTTCAGAATTTGGAAAAATAATTTTTATTCTGTTCTTTGCACATTTCCTCAAAACAAGCGAAAAAGAATCTCCACGCAGAAGATTTTTTAAAGCAATTGGTTTTTTCATTGTACCAACAGGATTAATTCTTTTACAACCAGACTTAGGTACTGCTACCGTGTTTATACCAATATTCTTTTTCATGTGTTTTGCTGCAGGTATTAAGTTAAGATACATAATGTTTTTACTATTATCAGGAGCATTAACTATTCTTTTCACAATGCTTCCTGTATGGCAGTCCCAAATTGCTCAAGTTACAGTTCCAATTTTAAATATACTAGTTGAACCAAGACTTAGAATAATTATTACGTCTGGAGTTTTGGCTATTACTATCATTGGAATTTTGGGCAAGTTATTTTATAAAAATAACGTATATTATTACTGGATTGCTTATGCGTTTACAATCATTTTTCTTTCTTTAGTTTTTTCATATTTAGCTGGAAAAGTTTTAAAGGAATATCAGCTTAAACGTTTGATAATTTTTATGAATCCAGATAGTGATAGATTGGGTGCTGGATGGAATATTATTCAATCTAAAATAGCTATTGGTGCTGGTGGATTTTTTGGTAGAGGATTTTTACATGGCACACAAAGTCATTATCGATTCTTACCACAACAAAGTACGGACTTTATATTTAGTATCTTATCTGAAGAATTAGGTTTTATTGGCGGATTTTTTGTTTTCATACTTTATATGATTATGATGCTCGAGATGATAAATATCTTCAGGAAATCTAACAATACGTTTGGATCATATATTGCGGCTGGAATTTTAGGAATGTTCTTTTTCCACTTTATAGTTAATGTAGGAATGGTTATGGGTATTATGCCAATTACTGGTATTCCATTGTTCTTCTTGTCTTATGGTGGATCATCTTTATGGACTGCTATGGCAAGTATAGGGCTGCTTATGAGTATTAACTATAGACATCATGATTTTATGGACTTAATAGGACAATAAGAAAAGTACGTTTTAAAAGTGAAACTTTAGATATCATATTTAACTACCGATAATGTATATTCTGTCTACCCAAACACACATTAATCTAAACCCTTCTGCGTATAAAAATAGTGGTTTATAACCTTTACTTATTAACTAAGAATTCTAGTTTTTCACATAGATAATCGCTTTTTTCTTTTAACGAAAGCTTACCAGTTTGAATTAAGAGCATATTAGGTTTTGTTGCATCTAGCTTAATTCTACCAGTATTTTCTTTAATCAGTCGAAGAATTCTATCGATTGAAATATGAGATACATTTGAGAATTCTACTTGTACCATACCGTTTTTTTCTTTCAACGTACTAATGTAAAGAGATTTACAAATAATTCGTATTTCAGACAATGTTAAAAGACTTAATACTTCATCAGGTATTTGACCGAATCTATCTTCAAGTTCATTGTATACTTGATAGAGTTCATCTTTTGTTTCAATGGCGGCAATTTTCTTGTAGATTTCCATTTTGGTCTGTGGGCTATGAACGTAGGAATCAGGAATATATCCTGTGTATTCAAGTTCCATAAGAACTTCGTTTTGAGGAATATCTTCACCTTTATTAGCCATACGAGCATTTACAGCATCGTTTAGTAAGCGTAAGTACATATCAAATCCAACAGAATAAACATCACCTGATTGGTCACGCCCCAGAAGATTTCCGGCTCCTCTGATTTCCATATCTTTCATGGCGATTTTGAAACCACTTCCAAGTTCAGTAAAATCGCTAATAACTTGAAGACGCTTCATGGCTATTTCACTCAAAGCTCTGTTTTTTGGGTAAAACAAATATGCGTATGCTTTTCTATCGCTTCTACCAACACGGCCTCTGAGCTGATAAAGCTGGG
>JBAYAL010000333.1:0-3004 GCA_041669825.1 Eubacteriales bacterium
AGTATAAATTATTGCCCCAAAGGCGAGACATTTTATAGGCGTATTAAAATGAGCACCACCGGAAACCCTTCTCAACAGACCTCCAAAAACGGCTGCAATAGCAGCTGGGATAAGTGCATCAAAAAAGTATCCACCTATTAAAATTACAGTAAAGCCTAAGAGGGATAAAAAACCTGTTTCAATCGCATATGTTACTACTTCTTTTTTCTCTTCACTATAATCTAAATCTTTGGTGATAAAATTAGACATTTTTTCACTAATTTGGGAGATATTCATTTACTATTCCCTCTGCTTCTGAATTTTGCAATAATAAAAGCTATAATAAAAATCACTACTACCTGAGGAAGGGTTATTAATATCCTTGTTGTTGGCATAGTCAAAAGCCTTTCGGTAGTTACACCAAATACAGGCATTAATGCACACAAACAAGCTGTTTCTGCAAGTATCAAAACTAAAAAACTTATTAAACTTGCAATTAATGAAATATTTAATGTACCTTGACCAAATTTTAGCAATAACAAAAACAGTAAACTGATTAATAATATAGTATGTACACCAAAAGCAACAGGTAATAATCTTAGCAAATATGAAGTTACCGCTAAGCCTATCCCCCCTATTGCTATTACTTTCCATTTAAGTTGTAATTTTGCTATTACAAAGGCAAGTGTAACAACTGCTATTTGCTCTGGAATTCCCTGCAAGATTAAAGCTATTAATGGAATTCTCATTGATTTCCCCTCCATATTTTATACTATAAATGAAATATTCGACATAACCCAGCAGATTCCTATTAAAAACTAAAATTTAAAAAAATATAATTAATTTTAAAAGTTGTTCCTATATTTTCTAGTATTTCTTCGGGTATACCGTGACCCTGGCCAATTATTTCATTTATATTTCTAAGTTCCCTGTTTTCAGAATTAGACTTTGCCAAAGATAAAAAATCACAATTAAAACAAATTTAAACTCCAATACGATTAGGCTTTCTGATCAGTATTTTAATTATTACAATTTAAAAATATTATCTTTTATTTTTAATCCTTAAATCTTATCAATTTTTCCATATCTTCCTGGGACATTGGTCTACCCAGATAAAACCCCTGAATAATATCACAATTATATTTAGCCAGTAAATCCATCTGTTCTTTTTTTTCTACACCTTCTGCTATCACTTTTAAACCTAAATTATGGGCTAATTCCACTATCGTTTCAGTTATTTTCCCATTGGCTGTTGAATTTTCCAAGGTATCCACAAAAGTTTTATCAATCTTCACATAATCAATAGGTAAGTTTTGCAGATAATTCAGAGATGAATAACCTGACCCAAAATCATCAAGATGAATATCTATTCCAATTTTTTTTAATTCCTGCAGTTTTTTCATATTTGAACCAAAAGCCTCCATCATTACAGTTTCAGTAATTTCAATTTCAATAAAGGCAGGATTAACCCCAACATCGAAAATAATATCCTTAACATTCTGCACAAAATCAGCATGCATAATATGAACTGCAGAAATATTTATTGAAATCTTAATGATATCCCGCGTATTAACATTTATTTTCTTAGCAAACGTGCTAGCCTTCTTAAGTACCCACTTATCTATGCCTATAATTAAACCTGTTTTCTCTGCAGTTTTAATAATTTTCAGAGTAGAAAATTGATTTAATGAAGGTACTTTACATCTAAGTAATGCTTCCATGCCATCAATTTTCTTATTTAGAACGTTGTACTTAGGTTGATAAAATAAAACAAATTCATCGTTTTTTAATGCAAACCTAATTCCATTCTCAATTTCTGCTATGGCTACAATCTCCCTCTGCATACTATCATCAAATATCTGATAACAATTCTTTCCTTTTTCTTTTGCCCGATACATAGCCATATCTGCTTTCTTAAGTAATTCTTCAACAGTTATCCCCTGTTCCGGAAATAGTACTACTCCAATACTGGCCGTAATATTAAAAAATTTATTTTCTACAATTACTGGTTTTTTGAAAATTTCAACCAATTTATTAGCAATGCTCATAACCATATCCTTTGAGGATATTTCTTTAACTAAAATTATAAATTCATCTCCGCCAATTCGAGCAGAAATCGTTTTTGTATTTTCAACATTTTTCAACCTACCAGCCACATGCACTAGAACCCGATCTCCGACTGTATGCCCCATAGTATCATTAATTTGTTTAAAATTATCAATATCAATATATATAAGTGCTCCACTCTTATCGTTTTCAATTGCTATTTTGATCATACTTTCAACATTTAAAATTAGCTTTTCTCGGTTTGAAAGCCCTGTTAGCGAATCATAATAGGCCAAGCGCTTAATTTTTTGATCTCTTTTGTGAATACTTTCAATCATACTATTAAAGCTGTTGGAGAGACTGTTTATTTCCTTATACTCCTTAATATCAGCACATACATTATAATTCCCTTTTTCTGCCTGCTTCATTAACACAACAAGTTTCTGCACTGGTTTTATCCCTTTAAGAGCTAGCAAATACGTAAAAAAACCAAAAATAATTAAACAGCCGATCCCACTAGCTAAAATAGGCCAATAATTTTTCCAGAGATTATCCGTAATTTCTTTTTCACTCACTGCTGTAACTAAAACCATATTATTTTCCAAAGTACCAAATTCAAGAGCATAGTCTTCACCATGTATAGAATAATCAAATTTTCCTGACCCTTTAGACGCAATAACATTTTTGAAATCATCCCCAAAAGTTTTCTCTCCTAGCATGAAATCGTTTCTAGTAGCCATAATAGAGCCATCACTGTTTAACAACATAACAAACCCTTGTGAACCAATTTTTGATTTACTAATAACTGCACTAAGATCTGAAACGTCAAAATGAATCGCTACAACCCCTATTATCCCTCCGGAGGGTACCTTTACTGCTCTAGCAACTGTAAGAACCGAGTTCCTATTTCCATAATCGAGATATGTTTCTGACCAAACTGTTTTACCGTCCGCCTCTTTAGCAAGATTATACCAACTAC
>JBAYAL010000334.1:0-3003 GCA_041669825.1 Eubacteriales bacterium
CAAGCAATATTTGTTTGTCGGGTTTTGATTATGCCATAGGGATGTAGTGAGACGCATTTATTAAAATTAAGGAATTGCAATTAATAATCTGCGGTTAGTAGTTAATACCTAAAAAGCTAGGATACTCAAAGTCTACAGCTTTAAATTTGGAAGCATTTTCAGCCATTCTCAGCAATAGTATATTGGCAGTGTTTTTTTCTTCTTCAGAAAATCCCAAAGAGAGTGCTTCTGTCCAGAGTTTTACTGTTTTATCGAGGAAGGGGATTAATTCCCTTCCTTTTTCACTTATAGATATTCTTTTAATCCGTTTATCTTCTAGGTCGCGAATTCTAGTGATATATCCTAGTTTAAGTAGGCTACTAATTACCCTAGAAGTTGTAGTTTTATCCATCCCAGTTTTGAAACTGAGTTCATCTTGACTTAACCATTGGCTGTGGGATAGTACTAATAGAAAAGTAAGGTGCCCAGAGCTTATACTAATTCCAGCTAATTCTTTTTCCAAATAACTGTGTTCATATCGGTAGAGAATTGAAATCCACCGCCCGAGTGATATACGCATGATATTTTCCTCACTTATAAATTTAAATAATATTTAATCTTTTGATCTTAACTTGCCTCGCGAATAGGAAAAGAAAATTCCAATGGTACATAGGCAGGCAAAAATAAGAAAAGATGTTTTTAAACTTTTTAAAAATAAGTAGTAATTTTGAGGGGTGATTTTTTCGTTTCCAATAAAAATAGAAAACATTACAGTAGCTGTGGCAAGACTTAACATTTGACCTAGAAGACGCATGGTTGAGGTTGAACCTGATACTATGCCGTAGTATTGTTTTTGGACTGAGCTCATTATTGCGTTTGTATTTGGTGAAGAAAAGAGTGCAAATCCGGTGCCTAGAAGTATCTGGGCTATAAATATATGAACTAGTAAACTGTTCTCTCCCAGAAAAACTAGAACAAATAAACCTATTGATGTAAGGGCCATACCAAGGGAGGCAATTTTCCCTGGTTCTATTTTGTCTGAAAGCCTACCAGAATATGGAGATATAACAGCCATAAGTATAGGTTGAACGATAAGAACAAGGCCGGCAGTCTGGGGGTCGAATCCTTTAATATACTGTAGGTAAAGACTGAGAAAAAATGCTACAACGGTAGTTGCTGAGTAATTTATTAAAGCTGCAATACTGGAGAAAGTAAATAGTCGATTGTTTTTAAATAACCTTACTTCAAAGACAGGATATTTTACGGTTAGCTGTCTTTTTATAAAAGCTATAATTCCAATAAATGAAACTGAAATTAAAATTATTCCTGTTTTATTTGGTAAGAGAGTAGCACCGTAGATTAATGCTATTAGGCTAATCCCATAGATAGTACTTCCTATGATATCTAAGCTTTGTCCTTTGGCGTCTGCCCATTCATCTTTAATATATTTAAGTATCATAATTATAGCAGTAAGTCCAAAGGGGACGGAAACAAAAAAAATACTTCGCCAACCTAAATGTTGGGTTAAAATGCCACCTAAAAACGGTCCTGCAGATAAACCAATATAGACAGCAGAGACGTTGATACCAATTGCTCTTCCTCTTTCTTTGGGAGGAAAAACGGAGGTTAGCAAGGCCATTCCTCCAGTCAGTTGTATTGCACAACCTATACCTTGGATTATTCTCATAATTAGAAAAGCATGTATTGAGGGTGCAAATCCTGAGAAAAAAGAAGCAACTGTAAATAGTATTATTCCCAAAAGTAAAGTTTTTTTTCGCCCGTAAATATCTCCAATTTTTCCTGCAGGAACAAGAGCAACGGCAGTTGCCAGGAGATAAGATGTTGTTAACCAGGCGAGCATAATAGCGTTAATAGAAAATTCTTCTTGGATAGCAGGTAGAGCGATGTTCATAGAAGATCCCATAAAGGAAGAAGAAAAAGAGGCAATAGCACCTGCTAATAAAACAGAATTTTTTAGTTTTAAGTTTTCCATGGTGTAAGTCCTTTCTCAGAATTAGTTTAATATACAACTAATAAGATTATAGAGAAAATCGGTTTTATTAGCAACGGTTATCTTAGAATAATGATTGTGAAAAATATTTAGACAATTTAGTATAAAGTTATTGACATATGTTCAAAATAGAATATAATAGATATTGAACATATACCCATAAAGATTGGAGGGATATATTATGCCAAGATTAGATGGATCAGGTCCAATGGGACAAGGGGCAATGACAGGTAGAGGAATGGGTTATTGCAACCCGGAAACTAGAGGAGCTAATTTAGGAGTAGGTTATGGTCGTGGAATGGGCTATGGTCGTGGACTCGGTTATGGTCGCGGAATGGGCTATGGTCGTGGACTCGGTTATGGTCGTGGACTCGGTTATGGTCGCGGAATGGGGTTCGGTAGGGGTTTTGCTGGGTTTGGAGCCAATGCGGCACTAGGTTATGCCCCATATGCTAATGAATCATTTACTCCGGAAGAAGAAAAAATTATGCTTGAAAGAGAAAAAAAGATGTTAGAAGTTCAGCTTCAAAATATTAATAAAACTCTTGAAAAGAATAAGGAAAATAGCGAAGAATAGTTGGAATCTTTAAATTTTTCCTTATTTAACTAAGACAAACCAGTTCTATTTTGATTGAGCTCAGCATGAATAAGTAATTTTCGGTCCTCCTTAAACTGTGAAATTCCTATCATGCTGAGCATTTTAATTCTCAAGTGGAAATTATTGTATTAATTATGAATTTAAAGTAGTAATATATTGTGGTATAATTATTCTATTATACAATTAAGGGGTGAGTTTATGCCCAGGCCGAAAAAGTGTCGAGTGGTATGTGAATTGCCTAATGTAGGAATTTATGGACCTTTGGACTGCTCAAGTGTAGGAAGAGAATTAATTATAATGACTGTGGAAGAATATGAGACTTTACGTCTTATAGATTTGGAAGAATTTGATCAAGAACAGTGTGCAGATAGAATGGGAGTTGCTCGCTCCACAGTTCAGAGAATTTATTATGATG
>JBAYAL010000335.1:0-2991 GCA_041669825.1 Eubacteriales bacterium
ATGGCTGTAACGCATAAAATAAAAAATGAGATAGAGAAAAATAAACTGCCTGATGGCGTAAACATCACTTATGGAGGCGAATACGAGGAGAGCCAAGAACAAGCTCCCAATATAATTGCAGCATTGATTATTGCAATTATTATTATTTTTTTCATTATGATATGCCATTTTAAAAAGATTGCTACGGCAGTATTATTATTAGCTTGCATCAGCTTGTGTATTCTTGGCACTGCAACCGGTATTCTAATACAAGGAGTTGATTTTAGTCTCACATGTACTTTAGGAGTTATTAGTTTAATGGGAATCTTAGTAAGGAATGGCATCATTATGATTGACTATGCTGAAGAATTGCGTTCCGTAGAAAAGATGTCTGTTAAAGATGCTATTTATCATTCGGCCAAACGTAGAATGCGCCCCATTTTCCTAACTTCAGCAGCAGCATCTATGGGGGTTATTCCGATGATCTTGGGTGGTAGCTCTCTTTGGATGCCTATGGGAACTGTTATCTTTTACGGTACTATACTTACCATGCTTTTTATTCTGACAATTTTGCCAGTGGCTTATTGGCTTATTTTTAGCAGATCTACTGAAAAACGTATTAATAGAGAAAATTTTGAATTACAATAAATTGTGTAAATATAAAAAGAGTATTATGAAACAATTAGGAAAAACAGTGCTTATTTTGTTGATACTTTCTTGTTCTGTAGTTACTTCGCTTATGGGCCAAAAAAAATACACTTTGGAGCAATGCCATTCTATGGCGCTTAAAAACAACATTCGAATGAAGCAAGCTGGCATAGGTTTAGATAGTACCATAGAAACAAGGAAAGAAGCATTTACTAAGTATTTTCCCACAATAAGTGCAACAGGAACTAGTTATATTTCAAACAAAGGATTAGTTCAAATGAGCTTATCTCCCGATATGCAAATGTCTTTACTAAAAAATGGTATTATAGGAGGAGTTACAGCAACTCAGCCTCTATTTGCAGGAGGACGTATTATTAATGGTAATAAATTAGCTAAGGTTGGTGTCGAAGTTAGTAAACTTCAGATGCAACAAACTGAAAATGAAGTCAACCTGACCACCGAACAATATTACTGGCAAGTTGTGACACTGGAAGAAAAGCTACGTACTATTATTGCTATTGAAAATATGCTCAATAATTGGTGCAAGGACGTAGAAGCTGCTGTTAAGGCAGGAGTGAAAAATAGAAATGATTTACTACAGGTTGAGTTAAAAAGGAATGATATTGCCAGTAATAAAATAAAGATTGAAAACGGAGTATTGCTAAGCAAACTTATTCTTGGACAATATATTGGTGATACTTCTGGTAATTTTAATGTAACTAACAGTATTATAGAAGATGAACAGCTGATACTACCAGATATAATAAAAACAGACCATATACAGGCGTTGCAATACATTCCCGAATCTCATTTGCTAGATAAAAATGTTGAAGCAAATAAACTTAAACGTAATATGACAATAGGAAAATACTTGCCTACAGTAAGCATTGGCGCCGGATATATGTATGACGACTTAATGGATAAAGCACATCCATTTGGAATAGCTTTTGCAACTGTGTCTGTTCCTATCTCTGATTGGTGGGGTGGCTCACATGCCATTAAAAAACAGAAGTTTAAATTAATCAATGCGTATAACGAACGCAATGATAGTAGGGAGTTGTTAGTTATAAAAATGCAAAAATTATGGAATGACCTGGATGATGCCTATAAACAACTTCAAATTGCGAAGTTGTCTATCGAACAAGCTACAGAAAATTTGAAACTTAATAATGATTATTACTTGGCCGGAACTACTAATATGAGCGATTTGCTCGATGCACAATCTCTATTTCAACAAAGTAAAGATAAGTATGCTGATGCATATGCCTCATACCAAATAGCCAAACTTGACTACTTGCAATCAACCGGACAACACCTAATCATAGACAAATAGCAATAGAATAATGAAAACAATGTATACTATACCAATATTAGATGTGAATACATTCTACAATGCTGCCAATTTCAAAGCAATAGATGATGACCTAATTCTTTTTGATAATGTATCAAACTTACAACTAACCAATTTTCCTGTTAGACTTGATGGGATAGTACTTGCGATCTGCCTTAATGGCAATTGCCGACTAGGGATAAACTTGGAGAATTACAATCTGTCAAGTAACCAGCTTCTTATTGTTATGCCTGAAGTTATATTGCAATGCTTAGAAGTATCTTCAGATTTTTCAGGAAATTACATTTTTGCGTCACAAGTTTTTTTGGATACTATTCTTCCCCGATTGAAAGAAATACTTCCCTTATTTCTTTATATTAAGGAACACCCTTGTATTTCTCTTAGTACTAAGGAGTTAAACATCATCACAGAATATTATTCATTATTGTCTGATAAGACAAGCAAAAAAGATAACCATTTCAGAAAAGAAGTTACACAAGGTATTCTTTTATCGCTATTTTATGATTTATATAACATCTGCATTCCTGACTTGAATGATGAGACGGTAATTAAAAATAGGTCAGTAGAAATTTTTGATAAATTTCTAACATTATTAACTCAACAATTTAAGAAAGAAAGAAGTGTTATTTATTATTCTAATAAATTATATCTGACACCAAAATATCTTTCTTGGGTTGTTAAGGAAGTTAGTGGCAAAACTGCCGGAGAATGGATTGACAGTTTCGTGATACTCGAAGCCAAAACCTTGCTCAAATCTGCAGATATGAATATTCAGCAGATAGCGGAAGAACTTAATTTCGCCAACCAGTCGTTCTTCGGCAAATATTTTAAACACTACACGGGGCTCTCTCCTAAGGAATATAAAAAAAAGTAAGAGATTTTGAAAGAATGATAAATGGCAGAATGAAACATGTTGGCTAAATTTCAATCGTTACATTCTGCCATTTTCATGATATTTATATCTTCATTTGCATAGATATGACCCTTTCTACCTATCTCCTTTAACTGTTAGC
>JBAYAL010000336.1:0-2989 GCA_041669825.1 Eubacteriales bacterium
CATTGCCTTATCTGAAAAGACAAGCTTATGAACGTTAGCATATTCAGTCAATTCGACAATATTATCCGAATGGTCTCCTACACGTTCGATGTCTCCTACTGCCTGTAAAATGGTATGACTTAGTTTTGAAGAGGCCGAGGATACTTTTTTACCTGATAAAGCTTTTACTACATAAGCATTAATTTCATTTTCGAGCTGATCAATTATGCCTTCACAGGTTCTCGCAGTTTTTTGATTTTCTTCTTCCCTAAAGAAGAAATACTTTACAGCATTTTCCAAAGCTTCAAAAGCAATGCCACCCATTCTTAAGAGCTCATACTTAGCATTTGAAAGTGCAACTGGTACATTATCAAGTAACCTAGGTTCAAGATACTTAGGAAGTGCTTCAATGTCACCTGCTTTGGGTTTTATTAGCTTACTCACTATGACTGCAAGCACTGAAACAAAAGGCAGCAATATGATTGTATTGGCAATATTAAAGACGCCATGCACCTGAGCTATCTGCATTTTCGGATTCAATATTTCCCAACTACCTTCATAACCAGGAATAATAGCATACATTATATTCGTTATTCCCATAACAATTTTTAGCAAAATTCCACTTAAAAACAGAGGCAAAAAAATCATAGTACCAATTACATTAAATAAAAAATGAGTTAGAGCAGTACGTCTAGCTGCCACACTGGCACCTATTCCTGCAAGTAGAGCAGTAACTGTAGTCCCAATGTTTTGTCCAAATAAAATTGGGATTGCCTGGTTAATTGTAACTGCACCCTGTTCAGCCAATTCCTGCAAAACACCAATTGTCGCACTACTACTTTGAACAATACCTGTAAATACAAACCCGATAAGAACTCCAACTAAGGAATTGTTATCAACGTTAGACATTAAATCAACAAAAAAATCAGATGAACTTAATGGTTCCATTCCCTGACCCATTACATCCATTCCATAGAATAACAAGCCAAAACCAAAAAGCACCTGACCAATATAATTTAAACTTTTCTTTTTTGAGAAAAATGACATGAACACACCCACCGCTATGATTGGCAAGGCGTATTGCTTAAGATTAAATCCTATTAAATAGGCCGTTATAGTTGTCCCTATATTTGCACCCATTATTACGCCTATAGCCTGACGCAAGGATAGCAATCCTGCATTTACCAGTCCTATCGTTAGTACTGTCGTTCCGCTACTACTCTGAATCAAAGCTGTTACCGCAGCCCCCGTCAACACCCCTCTCACCGGTGTACTCGTCCCTTTTTCCAGGATCATTCTCATCCTATCACCAGCGGCCGACTGCAATCCCTCTGACATAGTCTTAATTCCATACAGAAAGAATGCTAAACCACCGAAAAATTTCATAACCATATAAATATCCATCAATTAATCCTCCTAAAACTACATTTGTAGATTTCTTCAAGTATTAACTTTTTTTCTAGAACAAATTAAACAAACCTTAACACCAAAGTACATGATAACATACTTTTGAGTTATTATAAATTATTCCTAATTTGTTTATTTTCTGATTTTTATGATAGTTACTTATATGGTTTTTTTAAGTACAATCTTTCTGACCAATTTTTATTATATTTATAATACAATATTTTAATTAAGATATAACATACCACAGCATATATTAATTAAACTATTGTTAATCAATTTGAATATTACTTTATAATCCAATATTACTAATATTATTAGATATTTATGAATAGCAAACATTCTTATATCAAGCTGCATGCAACTTGATATAAGAATATTTAATGTCAAACCACGCTTTAATGTCCGCAGGAAGCCCCTGTCGAAACTAATTTTCCTAACGCATAACTTTTTATTAGGTCTTCACTTTTACCTTCTACACCAACAAAAACTTCAATACCATTTTCTTGAAAAAGTTCTTGAGCACGAGATCCCATTCCACCAGCAATTATTACCTTGATATTATTATCCTTTAAAAATACCGGAATTACTCCTGGTTGATGTCCTGGATTAGCAAGAGTTTCTTTATACTCTAATTTTCCATTCTCTACTTCATAAACCACAAATCCAGATGCATGACCAAAATGTTGACTTACAATACCTTCTTCACTTGCTACACATACTCTCATTACAATACCTCCATTAAATTAATTAATTCAATGCTAATCAAAACTAGCATATTCTTAAATATAATACTACTTTTATTAAATAAAACCTACTTGTTATCTTCAATTTTTAGTTTAATAACTTGCCACATTTTTCTTATTGCTTTGTTAGCTATACTATTCTCATAATATACAATAGGTTTCAATTCGTTTATGGACTGCATTACAACTGAATCATACGGAATCTTCCCTACTACTTCAATATTGTTACTTTCACAATATTTTTCAATTTCTGAACTTACACTTTCATTCAGATCACATTTGTTAATACAAACCATTACTTGGGCTCCGAAGAACTTACAGAGTTCAACAATTCTCAAGAAATCGTGCAGAGCTGACATTGTAGGCTCTGTAACAATCAACGCTGTATCAATATTAGTAACTGAAGCAATTACTTGACATCCTATACCTGGAGAGCCATCACTAATAACTAAAGAATCATCCTCTGCAAAATCTAAGGATGTTTTTCTAAGGTCAGTTACAAGCTTTACAGAACCTTCACTTCCTGGTTCCATATTGGCTCTGCAAATAAGTCCATCTTGCAATTTTTCAATATAAATGCGTGCACTTTCATAGTCTTCAAAGATTACAGCTTTAGAAGGACAAACTAATTTACATACTCCACACCCTTCGCATCTTGCAGGATCAACTACAAAATCTTTTATAGCGTCAAATTTACATTTTTCCTCACAAAGACCACACTGTGTACACAAATTAGTATCTATTCGAGCTACCTTTCCTCCACTGAATCCTTTATCCTTTAGAACTTCACCTTCATAGAATAGATAAAAATTGGAAGCATCTACATCACAATCCACTCTGACAGGGTTTTTTGCCAATTC
>JBAYAL010000337.1:0-2986 GCA_041669825.1 Eubacteriales bacterium
GAAAGATTTTAAAGCTACAATCGGCATAGTTGCCCATGCAGGTGACGGAAATCTTCATCCACTTATCCTTTATGATCAAAGGAGCCCAGAGTAAATGCATATTCTTCATGAAGCTGAAATGGTGCTTTGTAAGATGGCGCTTGATCTCGAGGGAACAGTAACTGGTGAACATGGGATTGGCCTAGTGAAGAAGCGTCTTATTAGTCAAGAATTTAGTCCGAATACAGTAGGGGTATTCAAAAATATTAAGAGATCGTTTGATCCTAATAATCAATTTAACCCTGGCAAGATTTTTGATCTGTAAGATATAAATACGATGGGCGGCTCTTATGAGTCGCCTTCAGTTTTACCCAATAAAATTTGTTTTGTCATCCATGACACCGCGACATTAGGCCATCCGTGGCCTTATCGCTCCTTGTCATCCATGACACCGCGATATTTGATCATCCGTGATCTTAGTCGCTCCTTGTCATCCATGACACCGCGACATTTGATCATCCGTGATCTTCATCTTTGGGGATTGTAAAAATAAATTGACAGGGCTTACAATTTTGAGTATAATTCTACTTGCGTTCAAAACTATGGGGTGTCGCCAAGCGGTAAGGCACCGGACTCTGACTCCGGCATCGTAGGTTCGAATCCTTCCACCCCAGCCAAAGAGATTTGGAGATAGTATAACGCAAATGGTAATATGGTGATTCTTTTAGAAAAAGTTTCAAATACATGCGGGAGTGGCGGAACTGGCAGACGCACTGGATTTAGGTTCCAGCGGGTAACTCCGTGCAGGTTCAAGTCCTGTTTCCCGCACCATATGGTTATTAAATACGCTTATACTTTTGATTAAGCGTATTTTTTTATTTTTATTAGCCATAATTTATTTTATGATTCGCTATGATGAGCAGCGAGCTTGGATTCATTATAATACAGTCGTAATTTTTTTAGATTTACAACCCAAAGGTAAATGACATAGGGGACAAATAGAGCTAGAAGTAAAGGAATTTCTGCCATTAAAATAAAATCAAAAATGCCGTGTAGTAGTGCGGGTACTGTCAAGGATTTTCTAAGGAAAGTCCTTTTTTCGTTGTTATTAGGAGCAAATTTGGCAAGGGAAAGGTAATACCCCATAGTTATTGCAAAAAGCATATGACCAGGTACAGATAAAAGTCCCCTATAGTAACCTATATAAGGGTTTGCTGAAAATCTTATAACAACATATAAAATATTTTCTATAGTAGCAAATCCAAGGGCTGCAAATATTGAATATATTATTCCATCAAGTTTTTCGTTAAAAGCAGTATTGTTGTAAGCAATTTTTAGAACTACTAGACGCTTGAAATATTCTTCTGTTAGGCCAGCTACTATAAAAGAAACGAACATGATATTAAACAGGCCAGTAAATAAGTTAGTAGATACTAAAAATTGTTCAGCTATTGAAACCGGTAGGACAGAAAGGGCACCAAGAATAAATACTTTAGTTAATAAAGGGAGTGGTTCGCGGTCAAATCTGTCTGTTAAATAGGCGGCAAGTGCAAAGGCTATTCCAGGAGCAATTGCAATTACTAGTAATCTTAAATACATTAGTTACTCCTTTATACTAATTATTTTTAGTAATAATTATGATTAGAATGTCAAAAGCCTATTTTTCAATCATCACGTACTACATATGTTATGATTGAAAGTTTTAATGGGTATATATTGTAGATATAAGAGATGAAATCTACTTTTGACACTTGAGCCATAGTTATTATTATATAAAAATTTCCGAATAATATCTTAACTTATATAAAAAATATTATAAGATATTATAAATAGTTAAATTATTATAAATTTACCTATATTTACAAAATAAAAAAATAATACTATAATACGAATCATACTACACTATTATTTATATTAAAATAATAATGGAAATAATTTTTGAATATAAATTAGAATTGATATTTGCTTACTTCAATTATTAAGTGGAACTTTTAACAGACAGGATTAATTCTAAAAGCAGGATTAATTCTAAAAGTGAGAAATTATTTAAGGAGGAATTAGATTAAAAAAATAAAAAAGTTAAGACATTAGGAGTTGCATTTGCGTTAAAAAAATGAGTACTTGTATTTTAGAAGTTTAGGATATTTGTGATTATGGGAAATATCAAAAAAGTAAAAAGAAGGGGGCTTTTCTTATTATGGACTCCTGGAAGAAAACAGGGATTCGGTACCGATTACTTTCGGTATTTACTGCGGTATTCTTAATATTAAATTATTGTGTAACACCAATCATGGCTTTTGGTGAAGAACAGAGTAGTGACTTTGAGAGAATAGCTGGTAGTGATAGATTTGAAACCGCTGTAAATATTTCACAGGAGGGGTGGACTTCATCTGAAACTGTGATTCTGGCGGCAGGGATGGACGAGAATTTGGTAGATTCCCTAACTGCTGGTCCCTTGGCTAAATTATACGATGCCCCTATCCTGCTGACAGCAGGGAGCAGTCTTCCGAGTAAGACGGAGGATGAACTGAAAAGACTTGGTGTTAAAAAGGCTTATATAACGAGTGGGACGAGTGTTATTTCTGAGAATGTTTTAAATAGCGTCAAGGCGCTAGGAATTGAAATAGTAAATCTGGGTGGAAAAGATCGGTTTGAAACGGCAGTCAATATTGCCCAGCAGTTTAATAATACTAGGCAGATATTTGTAACTACGGCGTATTCCAACGCTGATGCCCTTTCAGTTGCTTCTATTGCTGCTAATAAAGAAAGTCCAATTTTGTTGGTGTCAAAGAGCAGCTTGCCGGCAAATGTTAGTACCTATCTTGATACGATCAAAGAGGATATCAGTAATACTTATGTAATCGGTGGCGAAGGAGTTATCAGTGATACGGTCATGGACTTTTTTCCTAATGCGGAGAGGGTATACGGTTCTGATCGCTATGCAACAAATATTGAAGTTCTAAAAAAATTTAAAACCACATTTAACTATGGCAAAGTATATATAGCA
>JBAYAL010000338.1:0-2985 GCA_041669825.1 Eubacteriales bacterium
ATTGTTCCTCCTGTCTATGTGTTGATGGATACCTTCAAATTGAGCTATAAGAAGTCAGCTATTGTAGTTGGTATTCTGTCAATTGTAGCGTGTCCTTGGTTGCTTGTTAGACCTGAATCAGCTGGTGGCCTTTCTCTGTTCGTACAGACTTATTCCGCTTTCTTAGGTCCTATCTTTGCCGTTCTTATTACTGATTACTTTATTTTGAGAAAGCGTAAATTGGATTTAAATACTTTTTATAACAAAGATGGCGATTTTAAAGGCGTCAACTGGGCCGGTATTATTGCCATTGCTGTAGGCGCTATTGTTGCTTTATTCTTTGTTAAAATATCGTGGTATGTGAGCTTGATTCCAAGTGGTCTTGTATATTATATTTTAATGAAAAATATGAAGAGCAGTTTAAGATTTTGCAAAGGGACCATTTTTGAAAAATAGACGCATTTTTTTATGAAACAATATTAAAATAAGGAAAGTTTTCCAATTTAAATTAGTCGTTAAGAAACTGTAATAGTCAAAAAATCTTTCCTTTATGATAATAGTATAATTCTTAGCAATCCTAATTATAAATAATTTAAAACTTGCAGACGACCTTAGTTTCCATTACAGAGACTAAGGTCGTTTACATATCTTTTATGGCTGAAGAGAACAATAGATAATTAGATTTGGATGATTATTTAAAGGAACATTATAACGGGTTGTCTTCAATTGTGGATATCTTTAGTATGCTAATAATAACTAGAAATTCATTTCCCCTTAACAGGAGTTTATCTTTAAGAATGTAATATATTTTACTTTGCCCTAAGATTTTAATGACACTGACTAAAGCTTTGCCGTCTTTCTGATGTAGCTACAAATAAACAAAAGATCTGATTTTGCTCAGATCCTGTTTGGTTTTCAATACTTTCTCCGAAATAAGGTAGTAGTCTTTCCTGATTTCGAAATGTGAACTTTTTATTGTTGATTTAATAACTGAGTGTGAAAAGTTCTTTTCGGAATTTTTGGACAGGTTATCGTATGATAACACCTCGTTTTTGATGATTGGGAAATACTGACTTATGCCAAGAGACTTAGTGCGCATGCGGTCCTTGATCCTTTTATTTTAGCTATTGACTACGGGCGAAAATTAAGCAATATATCAATGCTTTTCTTTATATAATAGAATTCCTCCCAGAACTACAGCGGCTATTCCTAATGAAGTAAATATTGATTTCCCTAGAAGTTTTGATGTTAAGGCTACTGCTATTAAGACACTTATAACTAAAATGCTTCTTAAGATATTTTTGTTTAGTATACGGGATATATATTTTTTTCCGCTTTTTATGACTTCACACCTCTTTCATAGTAGTTATATAATAAAGATTTATTGTCCCATTACTAGTAGCGAGTATCCTTAGTTCTAGGAAATGAAAATATATCAGATATATTTTCGATTTATTTTTGCGGTAAAAAATTTAATATTCGAATTGCATACCAACACCGGTTTCCTCAAGGTTACACACTCCAGCTAGGGCAATTTTGGGTTTTAAAGCTGTACAGTGACATGGGTGTACTATTTTAGGGGAGATCTCTTTAAAATAATTTAAAGTACTGTTCAGGTGAATTTCAGTGGGATTAATAAGGTGAAGGCCTCCTATTACTTCTAGAATTCTGTTGTCCTTACATACCTTTTTAGCTTGTTCGATAATATTGCATATTCCAACATGTGAGCAGCCACTTATGACTACTAAACCATCTTTGCTTTTGTAAACAATTGCAGAATCATCAAATTGGAAATCGTCTTCCTCTATCTCATCTTTAGTAACTTTTCCTAGAGGATTTTGATTTTCAAAATTATTTTTTCTCTCTATTTCTCCTAAAAATACAAGATTATCTGTTAGCCATAAAGGATCTTTGCTAAGTTTCATATCGAATTTTTCAGAAAGATTATTTTCAGTAAGCTTGCTCCCAATATAGCCCCAGCCTGGATCTCTTTTGGGGAGGAAACAATCAGGGTGTGCTACAAGAATTGGCTTGTTATGAACTTCTTCATTGTAGGAGATTAAGGAATTTAATCCACCTGTATGGTCAATATGACCATGAGAGAGAACAACGTAATCGAGGCAGGAAAGGTCAATATTCATCTTTTGGGCATTTTGCAGAAAAACATCTGTATGTCCTGTATCGAAAAGAATAGTTTTTTCACCATCTTTGATGTGAAAAGACAGACCGGGCTCGGCTAAAAAATACCTATCATTAAAATCATGATTATTAGAAAGAATAGTGTTACCATCTACTAAAACTGTTAAAAGCATTCTATAAACCTCCTATTAGTAAAACTTATATTATTTGGGCATATACCAAATAATATAAGTTTTACATAAATAGATTTAATTGTCTTTAGTAATTAGAGACAATTTAGAATATTAAGATTATCCAATAAGGATATAGAATTTGCGTGAATTTAACTTCTGCTACATTTTTGTTCTAAAAATAGAAAGAATAAAGGTATTATATTTAATTTAGAATTTTGGAAAACACTTTTTTGTTTTTTGAAATAGATAAATAGTAGAATTCTAATCAAGAATTAGGTAGTTGAAATAGGTATTTTAAGATAAATTGAAGACTGCTATTCGCCTGTTTATACGCGTATAAATACAATTATGTGCACATTGAGATAAATCTATGCAATAAAAATTATCCACTATTACTAAAGACAAAGTGCAGAAAATATTGAAAAATTAGAACATGAATAGATCATAAAAATAAAGATATGGAGGAGGTTCAAAATGAATAAAGAACAATATGATTTAATAATTCGTAATGGGAAAATTGTCAACGAAGACGGAGTCAGCAATGCGGATATAGCTGTTAAAGATGGCAAAATTGTAGAAATAACAGAGAAAATTTCTGCTGAAAAAAAGGCATCAAAAGAAATAGATGCAAAAGGTTTGCATGTTTTGCCAGGACTTATTGATGCACATGTTCATTTTAATGAACCAGGTAGTA
>JBAYAL010000339.1:0-2958 GCA_041669825.1 Eubacteriales bacterium
CCCCTCCATCCAGATTATACGCAGTAGTACAACCTCTTTCTTTAAGCTCCTGAGCAAGGTCAAAAAGAGAAATACCTTCACTCTCACTGGTGTGACAATCAGAGACAATTATAACATAATACAACATTGAAATCTGACCATTTTCAACAAGAGCAGGTCCGAATGCTATTATTTGATAAACACCAGCTGTGTTTAATGATTTTATACTGACCTGACTTTCAGAAATGATTGAAAAATTCCCACCTTTATTTATTACTAAATCCTCACCCTCGCTGTCATTTCTGACATTATCACGATATATTGTACCGTTGTACAATACATAACCAGCATCTTTAAATCCATAATGATCTCCATTTCCTGCAAAAATAGCATTGTAATCTTCGGCAATTTCGGATGTTGTCTCCTTGATATTTCGACCAAAGGAAGTGTAGGAATAATTACGACTGATTTCATTTTAATTCCCAAGGTATAAGTTTTTAAGGTATTATAGTGTATTTCCATTTGTCGGTCCTGAACATCATTCTGCCTCCCCTACGCCGGCGCGGACAGAATAGCTAACTTCTGGCCCATTATTTTATTGATAGAAAATTTGCCAACAGTAACCCAAGCAGGTTGAAAGCTGCCAGCTAATGAACAGATTGTACCAAGAGACATAAAACAGCTGAGTGATGCTGATCTTTTGAGAATCAGCAAATCAACACTGTATAGGAACTTGCGGGAAAACGGCTTAAAATAAATCAGAGAAATAAAAATCCCTCCTATGATAATCTTCCACAGGAGGGATTTATATTTACCGCCCCATTTTTAGGGATTAAATTGTATGACTAGTAGAAAAGAACCATTTTACGTGCTTACGCCTTATTTGTTATCTACAGTTTTTTTCTTATTAACCATGCTTAATAATATAGCAGAAATCATTCCTACTATACCAACCACTAATAAAGGTACTGTAGCAGTATTCCATGCTCCTCCACTGCCTTCAACTACTGCCCCGATAAGAATTGGAGCTACAAAACCGCCTAAATTCTGTCCTAAAATAATTATGCCCATGGTTACCCCTATAGTAGCAGGTGAAATAGCAAAGTCTGGTGCTACTGTAAAAATTACCGGAGGAAGCATCGAATATACTAAACCAATTGCAATCATGAAAGGCATTATCATACCCGGAACTGTTACTTTAAAAGTAAGATACATAAATATTGCGGTTAATAACATGGAAAAGAGCAGGAGCCTTGTACGTTTTTTCACTATACTCAAGACAAAGCCCATAGTAATGCCACCGCCTATCATCCCGAAGGTTAAAACGCTGGAATACATATTAGCTGTTGTCACATCCATTCCCGCCTCTTGAACCATAAAAGTTGGTATATAGGTAATCAAAGATTGTACAGCAAAAGCATAACAACCAAATATTATTCCAAGTAACCAGGAACCTGGAGATTTAAAACCTTCAATAACAGATACCTGCTCAGGTTTAAATTTTTCCTGTCCTGAAATTTCAGCCTCAGATTCAGGAAGCTGAACAAATATAGTGAACAATACCAGATCAATAGCTGCAAGAATAGCCACTAACCACCATACACCCCTCCAGCCAAAGGCTGGCAAAACAGCATTGGTAGCTGTGAAGATAAATAAAAGACCGACACCAATCCAGAGCGTCCATACAGCCATTGGTAAGCCTCTTTTTTCCGGGGGAAACAACATTGCAATTATTGCTGGAGCTACTACGCCAATAAGACCAAAGCCTATTCCTTCTATTAACCTACCAAACATTAGAACTGAAAAATTGGGTGCTAGCCCCCCGATAACGTTACCTGCTAAAGCACATGCCAATGAAAAAAGCCCCATTTTTTTAGGTCCTGTTTTGGTCATTATGCCACCTGCTGGCAAAGCCAATATTATTCCAGCCACTATACCCAAAGACATCAGCCAGCCACCCATTGTCATACTGGTATGCATGTCTTCCATTACCACAACCATTGTAGCCGGAACTTTATAGTTTCCTGCTGAAAATACTACTCCAGCTAAAAACACGATGATTGTTATTAACCATGCTTTGTTTTTCATTAATTTACCCTCCTTTTAATCATTTTAAAATAAAGTCTGAAAACTTAAGACGGTAAGTTCACCGCCCAGCACTAAATCAGCTAAAAATCATTTGTAAAACATCCCTCCTATTACTAAAGCTAATATTAATGATACCTTGATAAAACAAAAAGCACTGGCTAGATGCTTATAAAAGTTAAATGCAGATTATGTGCCAGCTGTTCAAATAATGGATATATTGAAATATACCCATTGTTTGAACTTCTTATCTTTATCAGACCGCCCGTCATGAATAATAATTCCTTTTCTAATGCGGAATTTTCCCAAAAAAGGAAGTCACAGGCTCCGACACTCTGTGCTTTTTTTGATTAAAACCGCCTACGGAAAAATTGAAAAGTCTGACCCCAATTATTATCGAGGTCAGACTTTTCAGCATTAATATTTTCACAGAGTACCTTGCTGATGACGGTGCGCGACGAAGGCGAAAACGAGTAGCATAGTTGCTTAAATAGCTATGCTGAACAGATAATGGCGGAGGGACAGCCAAACCCTCCATACAGGTGGAGGGTTCAAACTACCTTAAAGGTCTGTAGCCAAAAACTGTGGTATTGAGCATTAAGGAAAAAGCAATTGAGTTTGACGAATATATCTTAACGTACAAGAGGCTAGTAGAATCAATCCCACTAATACGAATAGCCAGCCTACCACATTGAATAGGACTATATACGTCGAGCTTGTCCCAGCAATTTCCAGAATACCTTTTAGGAAACCGCCCACGGTTAACGTTGCAATTCCTGAATTATATACATTGTAAAATAATCGATATCCTCTGATCTTACTAACTCCAGGAATCAGTCGCTCTATCAGAAAATAAATCAGAGCTCCACAAATTAACGGATATATAAACATCCA
>JBAYAL010000340.1:0-2944 GCA_041669825.1 Eubacteriales bacterium
AACTAACTGATCCTGATGGTAAGGCAACGTCGTATACGGTCAGCGGTGGGTCAGGAATGTACTCGATCTCCAATTTATCACTGGATGTTATAGGCCAATATACTTTAGTAATACATGATGCAAATAAGAATTATTCAGTATATGGCATCCTAAAAGTTATCGGTTCAGAGATAACGATCACTGGCTCGCTTATCTTAAATGATGCTAATTCTGCACATCAGGTCAAAGTAACAGTTGCAGATGAACGAGGGAACCTTTTAATAAGGCAGCAAATTACTGTTGATGGAACACCTGTTGGAGCAGATACTAAGATATTGACAACAGATGCTTCAGGAAGCGTTAGCTTCTCTATGATACCAGCAAGGTTGGGAGATGTTAATGTGCTAATTAATGGACATATAATAGGAACTATCCCTGTTACAGCTGCATATTCAGCTGAAGGCAGAATAGGTGGAAATACTTCAAGTAACATAGCAATGTCGATAGAAATAGCAAAACAAGGTTGGAATAGTGCAAATACTGTAATACTTACCAGAGAAGACTCTTTGTCTGATGCAATGACGGCTGTACCATTAGCCAAAAAACTTGATGCGCCGATCCTTATGACGCAATCAGATTGTCTAGATTCCACAATTCTTACTGAGATGAATAACTTAGGTACACATGTAGTATGGATAATGGGTGGAACTGACGCAATTTCTGCAAACGTAGAGAATTATTTAAAATCAGTAGGTCTTTCCGTATACAGGCTGGCTGGGACCGATAGATATGACACAGCAGCAAAAATAGCAGCATATTTGAACTCAAATGGAACAGTATACCTAGCATATGGATATGGGGAACCAGATACAGTGGCATTATGTGCCTTTGCTGCCCAACAGGGGGCCCCAATATTGCTAACAGATAAAGATAAGCTTCCCGAAGCTACTTTAAACGCGATAGGTGCTTTAAATCCTTCAAAAATTGTTTTAATTGGTGGTACTGGAATAATTGATTTAAGCTTAGAAAACAGTCTGAAAAAAACATACTCAGTAGAGAGATGGGGCGGAGCAGATAGATTTAATACCGAACAAATTATATTCCAGCATCTTTTTGACATCCAGTCACCACAAAGCTCGGTATACTTCGCATCATCATCAGTTTGTTCAGCTGATGTTTTACAAGGAGAAAAGCCACGCGGGGACGCCTTACTTGTGGCAGCCTTAGCTGCTAAAAATAATGGGTTTGTTATAACACTTCCGCATGATTCTTTACCGTCAGCTATTAACTATTTCCTTTTATATAACAAAGGCTATATAACCCAAGGAACATTTGTCGGCAATACATTAGCAATCTCTGGGGCCTTGGAAGAAAAATTAAGCACAATGCTATATCATTGAATTGGCTAGTTTAAAAAAGGGATACTTACGATTTTACTGTATGATGTGTGGCATAGGATAACTAATCCCTTCTAGAAAGGATTAGTTATCCTATGGTAGTAAATGGGAGAAAGCTTTGGAATGTAAGGGATAATCCTTGAGGAAATAGTAAGGCAACGGGTCTGCAATATTGTTGAGTTCCATTATGAATTTTGAATTGGAGAGGACTATAATATTTTGTGAAATTGGAAGGAAATATTTTCGTAAACGTTTAGGTAAGTTTATGAATACTCTCTTGAAGTCTGAGAGCCGTGTAAATGGGATAACGGAGATTGTCCAGAAAGTTGCTTTATTTCCACAATAAAGTTGTATAGACTTTAATATACTTTTTCTTTTTTGTAAACAATTCAATATCTAGCACAAAATGTTCTTGACAAAGTACAATTTAAGAATTGCCCATCAGAGGCAAAAAATATTTACTTAGATTATCATTAGGTGTGATTAAATGTACAGTAGACGGCAGGGAAATCAAATCACAATGTTTCATCATTTCCTAAGCAGTATGTGGAGCCAAATAAGGAGGTTCTTATGGATAAATTGGAGGAAATTATAGATGGAAGACAAAAAATCAAAAGTTTTTAGACCTAAATTTGATAATGATTTAGATATTATAGAGTTATCTGAAAAAAATATAGTAGATGAAAATGTATTTTCATATGGGACAATTTGTGATTGCTTTTTAGAAAATCATGAAGCTGAGAGAATGGTTTTTAAGTATGTAATATTTGATAAAGTAATTTTCAGTAAAATAGTATTTAGATATATTGAACTAATAAATGTGAGCTTTCAAAATTGCGATTTATCAAATGTAGACTTTAATGAGGCTATATTACATAGAGTAGAATTCATCAACTGTAAAATAATGGGTATAAACTTAAGCGAAGCTACATTGAGAGAGGTAATTTTCGAAAATTGTAATGGACAATATGCCTTTTTTGGTTATTCTAATTGTAAACAAGTCACATTTCTTCAATGTCACTTAGTTTCTTCGGATTTTTCAAATGCGGTATTTACAAAAGTAGAATTTCTAGAGTCTAATCTTCTTCAGGCACAAATGAATTTTACAAAGCTTAAAGGAATAGATTTTACGAGTTGTGATATTGAAGGTATCGGGGTGAACATTGCTGATGTAAATGGTGTAATAGTTAATCCTATGCAGGCAGTTAATTTTTCTAAATTATTAGGTATAATCATAAAATGAAAATCAAATACTACGATTATAATTAGTGTTAGGTAGCTTTTAATAATTAATGATTTCCAATGTATTACTAGGGAAAATATATTGATATTACCAGCTAGAAGCACAGTTTATGTTTTTAGTAAAATATATTTCAAAATCTGAAACTTTTATATTGACAGGTACCATAGGTAATGATATTATAAGTAAGCGCCTGAGGGGCGGCCGAACAACGGTTGCTAGGAAGAAGCGATGGTCATTGAAAACTGAACAGCAAGAAATAAAAGTGCAATAACTCGTCAATGATTTAACTTGAGCAATTAGACTTAAGTAAGACTTAGGAAGCAAG
>JBAYAL010000341.1:0-2944 GCA_041669825.1 Eubacteriales bacterium
CCGTTGGGTAACGACATTTCTACACCTCCCATGAAAAGCCCTGTCATTGTTTCGCCAAAAGCAACTATTGTTCCGCCGTTATCCAGTTTTACATAGGCCCCGTGAACGACTTTTTTATCTCCATTTCTAACGCTTATCGGAGTGCCACCTGTTAGAGAACGGCTACCGCTGTAAGACAATTATACATGCATGTTTCTTCTCTGGACAACTTTAACATCAGACTATCTGTTTTCGAGACCACACCCGTAAGGGCAGACTTGATTGCTTCATCTCCATGTTTGTTGCGGGTACGTTTGTGCACTAATAGAAAAGTACATTAGCATCTGTTGTCCCTCAATGATAGCGTCTATTACTTTTTGAATTGATTTTCCACCAAAATCACTCACATAATTGCTTAAACGTATGTTATTTTTGTATTACTTAAACAATCTGAAATGGCAACAATTACAGACATTCTACATTTTGCTACTGCAAATAGCCAAGTTACACGTAAATAGCTGATTGAATATCTGGAAAAACAGAAACAGACAGTTTTTCAAATTCATTGTCAATACAATTGAATCGCCTGGAACGTAACATTTATCGTTCGCCTGCTACTTTTCAAAGAAAATTTAGTACTTTAATATCCGATGAAATAAGGCAATTAAATACACAAATAAAGGAACAGTCCTCTTTTGCAAATTATTGTGTTCAAAGTCTAATTCGAATCAAAGAAGATAATTTAGGACAAGAAGCAGACATAGACATTAGACATGAATTTGCGTATTCATATTACTTTGTATGATAAAATCAGAACAAAATGATACTCGATTTAAAAGTTAATACAGTCGCAACTGTTTATAAATTTTATATTTTCAACTACAACAAAGATAAATTCTTGACAATAATACCAAGGTTGCAATGGATAGAGAATTTTAATTTGGCTTGTTGTTTTGAAAATGAACAGGAAAGAATAGATTTTTAAGAGAATCTAAAGGTCAGAAAGTCATTAAAGATGAACTTAAACATTATATTCGAGCTGATGCAAGGTTGTCAATTATGAAGATAATTTATTATGATTAAAGAAATCAATACAATAGGAGATGTAAAGCTAATTGCATTTCACTTGTAAATTAGGAGAACCTAAGTTTTCACCCCGACAACGACTTTTTAGATTATATGAACTTGGAAACCAGCGAACCGGTTTATTCTGAATAAGCAGTTCAATTTCTGAACCAATTAATGGAAGAATATTTCGATATTTGTGAACTATTTGGTGCAGATATTTACGAAATAATTGGATAGCCTCTATTTGAAAGAATGAAATTAGGGGAATATACCGAGATAACTTAAAATTGTTGAGTTGTTTTTAATACATTTGTAGTTCATATTTAGAGTATTTGTTATAAAGAATAAGAAATGGCTGATGTTCACGACAGGGCTACTCGTAGCTATAATATGAGCCGTATAAAAAGCAAGAATACCAAACCGGAGATTCTTGTTCGGAAGTTTTTATTTGCTAAAGGTTTCCGGTACAGGGTGAATGACAAGAAGCTCCCTGGCAAACCAGATATTGTATTGCCCAAATACAAAACAGTAATTTTTGTAAACGGTTGTTTCTGGCATGGTCACGATGGCTGCAAGTACTTTGTTGTACCAAAAACAAGAACAGACTGGTGGTTGGGTAAAATTAATAAAAATAAAGTAAAGGATAATGACAATATTCAAAAACTTAAGGATGAAGGATGGCAGGCTCTTGTAGTATGGGAGTGTGATTTAAAAAATAAAAAAAAAGACGAGATACTGAATAATCTTTATTCGAAAATAAAAAAATAAAATTGATACCAATAATTGACATATTTGCAGGTCCAGGAGGGCTTGGTGAAGGTTTTTCCTCTCTCCTGAATGAGAATGGAGAAAGAATATTCAAAATCAAGCTGTCCATAGAAAAAGATCCATATGCACATCAGACTTTGAAACTCAGAAGTTTCTTCAGGGAATTTAATGTTGGTCACGTACCGGAAGATTATTATGCATTTGTCAGAGGTGAAATTACCATTGATCAATTATACAGCAAGTTTCCAGAACAGGCTGCTTCAGCTGATTTGGAAGCATGCTGTGGAACATTGGGAGATCCAGATGAAGGAGATACCAATGGAATGACAAATGAAGAAGTTGATAATAGAATTCAAAATTCATTAGGAGATCATACCAATTGGGTATTGATTGGGGGACCTCCATGCCAGGCATATTCATTGGTTGGCCGCTCAAGAAGGCAAGAAAGAATACTTAATGAGGCTAATGATAAAAGAGTTGGTTTGTACAAGGAATACTTGCGAATAATTGCAGTTCATAATCCTGCAGTATTTGTAATGGAAAACGTAAAAGGGTTATTGTCTGCCAAAACTGAAGATGTACTAATTTTCAGCAAAATTCTCGAAGATTTATCCGACCCTGTAACAGCATGTATTTCAGAAGGAGAGGTTTTAGACAACAATCAACCTCATTTTCGTTATCGAATATACTCGCTGACTAGAGTTCCTGATAACTATGATCTTTATGGCAATCCTGTTTTTAATCCTAATGATTTTATCATCAAATCAGAAGAATACGGAATACCTCAAAAAAGGCATCGGGTTATTTTATTAGGTATACGTGAAGGGATTCCAGCACCTGAAAATAATCTTGAACGATTAGATGAAGTGTCTCTTTCCTCGGTTATCGGAAATTTACCGGATATACGTAGTGGTATTACCCGGGAATTTACTCATTTTACTATGGAAATAGACGAAAAAGGTAAGTCAAAAAAAAAGAGACATTATAGGAAAATAGATGATTCGTTTCAAATCTGGTCAACTCATATGGAAGAGTTTAATAGCCAGATTAACAATATCCTTGGGATTGAACAAGGACGACTACTGACTTTTCCTGAAACATTGGGCGCAGAATTTCTTCCGGTTATAGA
>JBAYAL010000342.1:0-2938 GCA_041669825.1 Eubacteriales bacterium
AGAAATAGCTAAATTGGAGAAAAAACGAGAACAGGTCAAAGCAGCTGGTTTTGTTCATGGAAAATATGAAGGAAATGAGTACCAGCTCCCAGCCTTATTTGTTGTTCAGCAAGACGGGACTGTCACCTACGCACATTATGCTAAAAACAGTATTGATATGCCAACCATTGATGATATGCTAAAAGTTATCAAGCATTTGTCTTGAAAATTTTACAATTAGCAGGGACTCCAGTTACACTGAAAAACAGTCCCTTCAAAGGATAGCAATGAAAGGAGCTATTATGATGAAATTTAAAGTACCTGATAAATACCATAATGCTTGGGGGGCTGGCCCTATTCCTGAAGCCATTGAAAAAATCAATAGCTTATCCGAGAAAGAACAAAAACAGTTGTTTCGAATCATTTTATGCCAGGCAAAAGTTGTCCCGCTCCAACCAAGCATAGAAGACGAAATCGAAGACTTACCAAATGAGCGCCAAAAAGACATTGCATTATCTATTCTCCACCGCTTGTTGTAATAAAAAAAGCCACCCCGAAGGATGGCTGAATATTGTCTATGTCTTAACACCTGTGATATAGATAGTTGATGGTGTTAGGCTTATCCGGTTGTAAGATCGGTGGTGATACGCATGAAAACATACGAAGTCTTATCTTTAATGATAAGTTTCGGATTGCTTATCGTTGCGATAATCCAAACTTGCAAATAGCAAGAAAATAAGCCCTACGATTTGACTCGCGGGCTCGTTTCCATCTACGATTTAATTTGACACGAGATGAGCCGACGCGTGCAAACGTCAACTGTCTCTTTATGTTTATTATAGCCTATAGCAAATTTAAAGTAAATGATTTAAAAGGTTTTTTACTCAACACTTTTTGTCGATAAAAACAGAGATAGCTAGCCACCCCGAAGGATGGCTACAGTTAATTGCTTATATTTAATTGTTTCTTTATCGCGTTCTGCAAGGTCTGTGAGAAATTCATGCCATACATTTCAGCTTCAGCATTGAGCCAGTATGGTATAGACAACGTTTTTTTGACAAATCGTTTACTTTGCTTTTCTCTAAATGGTGGCATGAATACTTCTACTACTACAAAAGCCTCATTACTTTCTAATGCTTCTTCCTTTGCGATTTCTTTTATTTTTGAAGCATCTGGTATTTCATCACCATCTTGTTCCATGCCATACATATGGAGCTTTAGAACGCCCTTGGCCATGTTTACCGCCTCATCCTCATCTTTGCCAAAAGATACGCATCCCGGCAAGTCCGGAAAAACGATATGAACCCCATCATCCGCAAAGGTAAAAATAGCGATATATCTGTAGAAATCAGGTAGTAACATAAACAAGACCTCCTTTATTTATTAGTAAGGGGTGGGCTCACTTGAAAGTAAGCCCTGATTGTTTTTCAATGCTTTTCAGATCACGGATACCCATGTCCTTGACTGGATGTCGCACCGTTACCTTCCCCTTCTTTACAGGATGTTTTAACTGGTGATGATCGCCAACACAATCGACTTCATACCATCCATCATCTTTGAGCATCTTTACAATATCCCTTGAAGAATAACTTCTCAATTAAGTATCCCCCTTACATTTATATTATAGCACGTAACTTGTTACGTGTAAACAATCAAATATAAGCTACCACCACATCCAATAGCTCACTGTCTTAGCCATATAGTTAAATCAGAACCATCACACAAAAAATCCACCCTAACAGATGAAAATTAAAGGAGTAATCTTATGGCAACTATATACAAGCGTGGCCAAACATATACGTACGCAATCGACATTGGAAAAGACGGGAAAGGAATCCGCCGAAAGAAAACAAAGGGCAGTTTCCGAACTAAGAAAGCAGCACTCCAAACAGCCGCTGCAATTGAAAACGATCTGGCAAGTGGAACATTTGTCAATGAGAGGAAAATTCGTCTGTATGATTTTATCGATCAATGGTTTGATAGTTACGCAATGCAGGTAAAGGCTTCTACTAAAGTAAACACTACTACAGCGATTCATATAATGAAAAAATATTTTGCAGAAGCAACAATGTTGAAAGATATACATAGAGAAAACTACCAATCATTTATTAATGACCTATGTAAAAGCCATAAGCGCTCAAGCGTCTGCACCTATAATAGTGCTTACAAATTAATATTCAAATCAGCTATGAAGTTAGAACTCATCAAATCAAATCCCCTTGAATACACAGATATACCAAAGAAGGCCGCAAGTTTTGACGATGATCAGCCAGTAAACTATTTAGAAAAGGATGAGCTACTATCCTTTTGGGAAACAGTCGGCCGCAGCCACCGTAATGACCTGTACACGATGTTTTTTATGCTTTTCTATACTGGCGTTAGAGTGGGTGAGCTCGTAGCCCTTAGCTGGAGCGATATTGACTTCGAAAATAAATTGGTAAGCATATCAAAAGACGTATTCTTCAGCCACGCTATCAATTATGTGATTCAACCACCAAAGACAAAAAGTAGTAAACGGAAAATACCTATTACCGACAGTCTGTTAAAAGTTTTATCCATCTACAAAAAAGAACAACAGGAGAACGCTTTACGAAAAGGAATTAAGTTTGAAAATTCTAGTTTTATATTTGCTAAAGATGAACGCCCTTTTCACCCTACTCTTGTAAACAACTATGTTAAAAAATACATAAAGATGGCCGGAATTAATAAACACATCACAACACATGGATTACGTCATACACATGTTTCTCTGCTAGCCGAAGCTGGTGTATCACTTGAAGCTATACAGGAACGTTTAGGGCATAAGTCAGACACAACGGCAAGAGATATCTATCTCCATATTACAAAAAAGGCAAAAAAAGAAGCCGCTCAAAAGTTCGATAAACTCATGAACGGCTAATAAAATATCCTAATCCGGTAACAAAATGGTAACATATTGAATTTTAAAGTCTGCCAGCCC
>JBAYAL010000343.1:0-2893 GCA_041669825.1 Eubacteriales bacterium
AGAAGTCTTTACGCAACAACTCTTTTTCTTTGTCACTTAGCATACCGTTGCTATCAATATGCTGATGATAAATTTTAACCGCCTCAAAATAATCTTTAATAACTTTGCCCCGCCCATTTTTGCTGGCATTTTGGTTGGTGTAGTTGGATTTTAATTCGCTGTAACCCAAATAAATACCATTTACAAATAACACAAGATCAGGGCGGAAAGAGAATATCTGTTTGCCTTGAAAGTTGTACTTAAAAGGCAGCTCTTGTACCACTGAGAAAATATTCTCAGCAAACAAGGCATTGTCATGAATCACACTATCATCTGTGTAAAACAGGTTCAGCTTAATACCTCTCAAAGTGATGGACTTATTGGCATTGATAAATAGCGCCATATTACGATTACTGCCGCTGCGCTCTTGAATCAATTCTATCAACTCATTCAGCAATTTAACTTTGTCGCCACGATATTTCTTCAACAAGGTTTCATAAGGCTTTTTATTTAACTCTGTTTGAGAAATGAATTCCTGCAAGTCTTCTTCAATAATCAGAGAGTTGGTTACCGTGTTGGCTTTTACCTCTCTGTAACCTAATATTTGTCTAAAAAAGGGTAGTAAAAACCAATCTTGGAGGTTTAATTCATTCATCCGCTTCTCCTTTCATGACTACCTTTATCTTTCCTGTAACAACATCGTTAATCAGTGTTTTGCGCAGTTCTTGGAGTTTAGTAATTTGGGTATTGATAGTTTCGATAATGCGGTCGATGTGGGCGGTTTTGGTGTCGAGGTAGTCGGCTATGGCTTGTTGCTCGGGGAGAGGGGGGACGATTAATAATAAATCATTTATTTTTTCAATTTTTAAATTTATACGAGTAAACCCTTTACCTTCAACAGAAACACTGTTTCGACATTTCACAGATGCTAATAAATAATTTATAAAATTTGCTACTATATCTTTTCTAGTAAATCGAAATCCTTTGCAAAAGCTATTAAGATAGGTATTAACAATATCAACTTTTAGAAGTGCAGACTTACCTATGTCCTCGTGGTTTTCAGAACTCATAAGAAAAAACAGATCATTTTTTTTTGCCTTGTTTTGCTTTTCATTTGGATAGACTATTACTTTTTTCATGTCAGTGGTTGAAATATATTGATTATTGGCTATATTTACAAATGGAATAAAATTACTACTAAATTTATGTTCATCAGTAAAGTCATCACCTTTTTTACCTGATAAACCACTATATAGAAATCCAAGTTCCTTTAAGCGCTTAACTTCCCAATGTACTGGCACTTCCCCAATCCACTCAACCCCACTATCTTTCATTGCCACAGTTTTATCCAAACCACGAGTGACGGTTTCGTTAATGAGGGATTCTTTGAGCTTGCTGTATTGAGTCTTCTTTTGGGTCAGCAGACCTATTTTCTGATCAATTTGATTGGTTTTGGTGTCGAGATAATCGGCAATGGCTTTTTGTGTTTCATAATTGGGCAAAGCTGTTTTTATTTGAAAAAAGTCCTTAGGATAAAGTCTTAATCGTGAAGATACAATACCCTTAGAATTTCTTGTCATTTCCGTTATTGAGTTGGGTGTTCTATACAAATAATCAAAATAGTGGTGATTATAAGGCTGATGTTTTCGAGGTTTATAAACACCGTATGCAGGGCTACAAATACCATTTTCATTTGTAGTGCCTAATGCTCCCATCCAAGCCCACATTGTATTAATAATTAGATCGCCTTTTTTGCAAAGCTTGTAACCCTCCATTGTTTCAGCCATAAACATATTTACATTCTTTTCTGATCGACGTGTAACTCCCGTAATGTGAGATACTGTTAGTAACGTTTCAGCTCCTGAATTACTAAGATTTCCTCTTTCCTCGAAAATTTCCTTATTTCTAGTAATTTCCCACTGAAAAGGAGTTTCACTCACCCACTTAACCCCACTATCTTTATAAGCATCATATCTTGCTAGTTCCATCATAACCCCAACCCCGCTTCTAGAGCCTTCAACTCTTCATCAATCGCCTCAATCTCAGCTAAAATATCCACCACATCCCTTAGTTTCTCAGGCTTATAAAATACCTTATTAAAATTGATCTCCACACCCACTACATTTTCTAAGTAGACAAAAGGCTTGGTGATATATTTCGCCATAAAGGCTGCAATCGCCGCTTCGTTTTCAGCTCTGTCTTTATGAAAGGGGATAATTTCATAATTTTTTTGATAATCAGGCGTAAGTTCTACTGTGATTTCTATACGCTCTGGTCGTGTTTTGTTGGCTCTCTTATATCCACTTTTTATGACGATTTTGCCACAACCTAGTAACTCCCTTTTACCATTTTCCTCTTTAATTATGGTTTCTTGGTCGGCATCAAACCAATACTTGGCCTTAGTAGTAGTAATCACTAGTGGTTGCTCCTTATAATCCAGTGAGGTAATAAAGGGTTTGATGTCTTGTTCAAAGGCCTCGGCTAGGGAAGTGTAAATAGCCGTATCAAAACTCGTAATCTCAAATTCAATAATATCTCGTTCACCATTGCTTAGCATAATCGGTGCCAGTATTTCGCTTTTTTTACCTTCTTTTAACTTCGCTTCAAAACTATTGCCGTGTTCGTCAACATTAGTGAGCATGATGGCCTGTTTGTTGAAGTAGAAATATTCTTTCTTAAATACCTTGGCATAGTCAGTATCCTGGAAATTCGTAAGTGTTTCTACAATTTCTAAGCGACTGGTTTTATCTACCTCTTTGCGCTTGGAGCCTTTGCTCTTTTTCAGAGACTTGAATTTATCGCTGGCGTTAACCAGCATCACTTTACCTAAACTCTTGGCCTGCTTTCTTCTATTTAGCACCCATAAATAGGTGTAAATTCCTGTATTGAAAAATTCGTCCGTAGGTAACTGAAT
>JBAYAL010000344.1:0-2892 GCA_041669825.1 Eubacteriales bacterium
GAAAATGCAGATTTTGGCATTCTCCGTGGTATTGTATCACAGCCGGAGAAGGCTTATAAAATTTTAAAAGAGAATCATTTTGCTGTCAATATCACCGATGTTGTAGGGATCAGCTGTCCTAATGTTCCCGGTGCTTTGGCTAAAGTGCTTCGCTTCTTGTCTGATGAAGGTGTCTTTATTGAGTACATGTATTCCTTTGCCAATGGAAATACGGCAAATGTTATTATTCGTCCCAATGACATGGAAAATTGCATACGTGTGCTGACCGATAAAAAAGTTGATTTACTTGCAGCAAATGAATTATATAAACTGTAATTTACTTTCTGTTAGTCTGCTTTTTGAAAAATTAAGGTTCGTATCATTGCTTTATTCGATACGAAGCCTTATCTTTGCACATTATTTTTAAAAATAAGAATGAAAAAAAACATCTTAACAGCTTTGCTTGTAGCAATCTTATTATCCTCGTGCGGGGAATATAATAAACTGCTAAAAAGCACTGATTATGAGTACAAGTATGAAGCGGCAAAAAACTACTTCGCAAAAGGACAGTATAATCGTTCGGCAACATTACTTAATGATTTGATTGCCATACTAAAAGGTACTGACAAGGCGGAAGAGTCTCTCTACATGCTGGGCATGTGCTACTACAATCAGAAAGATTATCAGACAGCATCCCAAACATTTATTCAGTATTGTAATGTCTATCCTCGTGGTACATATGCAGAGTTAGCACGATTTCATGCAGGGAAGGCGTTGTATTTGGATACACCTGAACCACGTTTAGATCAATCTGCTACGTATAGCGCCATTCAGCAGTTGCAGACCTTTATGGAATATTTTCCGAAAAGCACGAAAAGAGCTGATGCGCAGAAAATGATATTCGAGTTGCAGGATAAGTTGGTAATGAAGGAATATCTTTCTGCCAGACTATATTATAATTTGGGAAATTATATGGGTAATAATTATTTATCATGTGTGATTACTGCCCAAAATGCTTTGAAAGATTATCCATATACTAAGCTTCGTGAGGACTTGTCTATTTTGATTTTACGTTCAAAATATGAAATGGCTATTTATAGTGTCGAAGATAGAAAGATGGAGCGCTATAGAGAAGCAGTAGATGAATATTATGCATTCAAAAATGAATTTCCTGATAGTAAATATATTAAAGAAGCTAATAAAATATTCGATGATTCTGAAATCTATTTGAAAGACTAATCAGACATTGCGTATTGAAGATTGTAAAGATTAATTAAATTAGATATTTTATGGATTACAAGAAGACGAATGCTCCATGCACAACGGTAACGCGTGATATGATGGAGTTGTGTGCGGATACCGGTAATATTTATGAGACAGTAGCTATAATTGGTAAGCGTGCAAATCAAATCAGCGTGGAAATAAAGAGTGATCTTTCTAAGAAACTAGCTGAGTTTGCCTCTTACAATGACAATTTAGAGGAGGTGTTTGAAAATCGGGAACAAATAGAAATATCACGTTATTACGAAAAATTACCTAAGCCTGACTTGATTGCAACTCAAGAGTATATTGAGGGTAAAGTTTATTATCGTAATCCTTCTAAAGAAAAAGAAAAATTACAATAACTAATGAATTGAAATAAAAGGTATACCCAAAGTTTATTCGTAAGAGCTTTTTGGTATACCTTTTTTTATAAATAAGAAGACTAAAATGTTACAACGAATTCAATCTGTATATTTATTATTAGTCACTGTTCTATTGATCATTTCGATAGGTATGCCTATTGGACATTTTATCGCTATTGATGGAGTGACTTCTTATACTTTTAAGCCCTTAGGTGTTTCATTGGCTGAAGGGGCGTTTCAATCGACTTGGGGCTTATTTGGAATCCTATTATTAAGTGCTATTATTGCTCTTTGTACGATATTTCTATTTCGAAATCGTATGTTACGAGTTCGTATGACTATATTCAATAGCATTTTATTGATTGGTTACTATGTGGCGTTCTTCTGTTTTATGTTGATATTGAAGAAGCATTTGGATGCTAGCTTTCAGACAGGGTGGGCGTTATGCTTGCCATTGGTCTCTATTGTCTTTAATTATTTGGCATTTCGTGCAATTTATCGTGATGAACTCATGGTGAAAGCTTCTGACCGGCTTAGAGGATAAAATTGAGTATTATGCTTGTTATTTCGAGCTATTTTCGAATATCAAATAAATAACTTAATTTAGCTGCTATTACTCCATGTGCCGAGCGGGAGAAAGGGTCTCTCTTGGCACTATTGAAAAAATCTGATAAAGCATAATAGTATCTTCCTTCAAGTAAAAAGTTACCGGCTTTGGTACGTAATTCTATTCCCATGCCTCCTGTAATTCCATAATCAAATTTATTCTGGATTTTTTTGCCATGCTGCTCGGTTTCGAGCAGATCATCATAATCATCCCAATTGTTACTCTGCTTTTCTGTGTCACTAAGAAGAAAGCCTATTTGCGGACCTGCATGGATGAAAAATTGTAATCCTTGCTCTTTACCCCATGCCAGATGTGCGAGGAATGGGATTTCTACATAGTTCATTGTTCTAGTGTAAGTTAGCTGAGGATAGTCTTTATAATATTCATCCCATCCATGTTGCGAGAAATTGATTTCCAACAATGCCCCGCAAATCATATTGAAGTACTTTTCGGATATATAGCGTATTGAGAGTCCTCCGTTTATCCCTGATAATGTTTTCTGTGTGACGGTGGGGGTGAAGCTGACAGTATTAAAATTCATTCCTCCGTTGAAACCTATAGCCAAGTTCTGCCGCAATTCACCTATTTGCGCATTAGCATGTGTATTATATAAGGTGCTCAGCAGAATTGCAACAATGATATATTTTAGCTTCATTTCTTTTTTATTTATTGAATTTGTTC
>JBAYAL010000345.1:0-2888 GCA_041669825.1 Eubacteriales bacterium
ATACCGCCTTTATCCTTCCCGATCTGCTTTACTGGCTGTTGGTAGGAGGCGTCTTAAGTGCTGCCTTTATCCCCGTTTTATCTGAATATATTGCTACCAAAAGAGAAGAAGAAGGATGGAAAGTAGTAAGTTCGTTGATTAATATTATTTTCTTGTCTCTTTGTGTTCTTGTTGTGATTGGGATGATTTATACACCTGAATTTGTTGATTTGCAGGTACCAGGATTTAGTCTTGAAAATAAAGAACTGGCCATATATCTTACTCGTATCCTTCTTTTACAGCCTGTAATTCTTGCTTTGAGTGGGATTACCATGGGTGTACTTAATTCTCATAAAATATTCTGGCCATCGGCAATAGGGACAGTTTTATACAATGCTTGTGTTATATTTTTTGGTGCCTTGCAGGCAGAAAAAGGTGATGCATCGAGTATTTCTGGCTTTGCTTTTGGTGTTGTGATAGGAGCTGCGGTTAATTTTTTGGTTCAGGTTCCGTCACTTAGAAAAATAGGGTTTCGTTATTATCCGATAATTGATTTTAGCCATCCTGGAGTAAAAAAAATTGCCGCGTTGTCATTGCCTATAATTATTATGTACACCCTTAATCAATTACAAGTAATAGTTAATTCTAACCTGGGGTCTGCCTTAGTGCCGGGGAGTTTGACAGCAATCTGGTATTCTTATCGCCTTTTTCAGCTACCAGTGGGTATATTTGCTTTAGCTATTGGTGTTGCCATTTTCCCGACCTTATCAGAACAGGCAGCCTTAAAAAAAATGGGCGATTTTATTGATACTATTTCTGGGGCGGTCAGGCTGATTGTGTTTATTACCATACCTATTTCCGTAGGAATGATAGTACTTCGCTTTCCACTTATTAGAGTGCTTTTTGAACATGGAAAATTTACTCCCGAGGATACGAAGGCAACTGCTATTCCGTTGTTGTTCTTCTGTTTGGGGATTACTGCTCAGGCAGTCATTCAGATACTTCCTAGGGCTTTTTACGCTTTGCAGAATACTTGGACACCAGTATTATTTGGGGTTATTGCGATGGGAACTAGTATCATATGGATGTTTGTGCTTGTAGGACCCCTTGCTCACGGTGGATTGGCTTTGGCGGTTACGTTGGGTGCAGTGGTACAAATGCTACTGCTTTTTGTAGTACTTAGGGCGAAAATTGGAAGTATAGATGGAAAGCGTATTATGGTCACAGTTGTCAAAACTCTTGGGGCAGCTTGTATAATGGGCTGGATAGTTATGCTGTGGGCAGGATTTTTAATACCCCACATTGGAGTTGCTAAAATTGCTTCTCTTGAAGTGCTTATAAGTGGAGCAGTAATTGGGGTAATTGTATATGTGATTTTTACATGGGCTTTCAAAATGGAAGAATTCAAGATGGCTTTAAACCTGATTGGCAGAACGATTAGAAAGAAATAGAAATTCAGATACTGTATTATTTGGGGAAAAGTTTTTTCCAAGTGGCTTAAGCATTATGGTAGGTGTGCATACGATGCTATTGTATTTTGTTGCGGTTATTTGATATAATGATTCATTAGTTGAGAAAAGGACTCTAACTGAGTCCATTATTTTTGCAGGAGAGTAATAATATGGCACAAGCGTCATCAAAGATTAGAAATTTTTCCATTATTGCGCATATTGATCACGGCAAATCTACGCTTGCTGATCGGCTTATAGAATATACGGGTGCTTTGTCATCAAGAGAAATGGAAGAACAGGTTCTGGATTCAATGGATCTGGAAAGAGAGCGTGGGATTACGATAAAACTCCAGGCGGTACGCCTGCAGTATAAGGCAAAGGATGGGGAAACTTACGAATTAAACCTGATTGATACTCCAGGTCATGTGGATTTTTCCTATGAAGTATCTCGTAGTTTGGCAGCTTGTGAAGGTGCCTTACTTGTGGTGGACGCTGCTCAGGGAATAGAAGCGCAGACTTTAGCAAATGTGTATTTGGCCTTGGAAAATGATTTAGAAATAATTCCCGTTATTAATAAAATTGATTTACCTAATGCTGAACCTGAAAGAGTAAAACAAGAAATAGAGGATGTTATTGGGTTGGATGCGAGTGGTGCTATTCTTGCCTCAGCCAAGTCGGGGCAGGGGATCGAAGAAATATTGGAAGCAATAGTAGCCAATATTGCTCCGCCAAAGGGTGAAGACAGTGCCCCTCTAAAAGCGCTTATTTTTGATTCAAAATTTGATTCTTATAAAGGTGCGATTCCTTATATTCGTCTTTTTGAAGGAAAAGTATCCAAAGGAACCAATATTAAAATGATGTCTTCTGGAAAGGTTTTTGAAGTTACTGAGGTAGGCTTTTTTGCACCTAATTTGGTCATGGTTGAGGAATTGAAGGCTGGACAAGTTGGGTTTGTTGTAGGTAGCATTAAAAATGTTGGAGATACTAGAGTTGGAGATACTATTACGGATGCTAAAAATCCTGCGAAAGAACAGTTGGCAGGTTATCGTAAAGCGGTGTCGATGGTTTTTTGTGGTTTATATCCAGTGGAAACGTCTGATTATGATCGTTTGAAAGATGCTCTGGAAAAGCTTAATTTAAATGATGCAAGTTTATTGTATGAACCTGAAACTTCAGCTGCTCTTGGATTTGGTTTCCGTTGTGGTTTTTTAGGCCTTCTTCATATGGAGATTATTCAGGAGAGGGTGGAACGAGAATTTGGTCTAAGTATTATTACCACGGCACCAAGTGTTATTTATAAAGTCACAAAAACTAATGGGGAAGAGTTATATATTGATAATCCGTCCAATCTTCCGCCAGTTGGAGAAATAGATTCAATAGCAGAACCTGTGGTCAAAGCCTCTATAATGGTTCCTGCCGAATTTGTTGGGACAATTATGGAACTTAATCAGGAAAAAA
>JBAYAL010000346.1:0-2880 GCA_041669825.1 Eubacteriales bacterium
ACATCCTTACATTGAAATTATCTAGATATTTAGATGTTTCATAAGAATGCTTCTCAAGTCTGTAATTATTTTGGGTGTTTGACTGATATAAAATACCACATTAATAGAATACCCTTATTTGTTACAATTATTACTTGGCTTACTACATTCAACGCATATCGCGAATGGAAGCCAAATTGCAATACACAAAACTATTATTATTTTTATGATGATTTTTCCGACTGCGTTCAAAATTAATTGATTCCTCAGTCTCTTTTTTTCTTCTTCCGTCATTTTTGGCCTCCAATTCAATAAACTCTTAGATGTTTTTGTTTTAATGAATTATGCAGTTGCCTGCATCTTCTTTTGTTTTACAAATCCAATAAATCCAAGTACAATCATTGGTATGCAAAACATTGCATACATTATAAATACTACAGCTGCAACGCAATAAAGTATTGCACCAACTAAAGCTGCCCATGATTTTTTTAGAAAAAATCCTAGCCATGAGAATATAGTTCCCAGTGCCATTGCTACCATATGTGGCATAACTAGTGCCGTTGCAAGTGCACCACCTAACTCATCGGTAGAATTCAAATCACCCATTGTACCAGCAAAATAAACAATTAAATATACCGTATAAATAGTACCTAAAATTGCACAAATAAATAATACCTTACTTCTATTTTTAAACATTTTTTCCTCCTAAATTACTCCACAACAATTTCAAATGTAGATTCTTCATCAAATAATGAATCCGAATAGTATAAAAGCTTTAATGTAGTTCCTTCTTTTGGTTCTTCAAATACCATCGTTCCTGTTTTGGTCCCACCAGCAGCCAAATCTCCAGAGCTTAGTTCTGTGTCAGTGTTTATTATGGTAAAAGCTTCGTCGTCCTCCTGTCCTTGATAATTAAGCATTTTCCAATCAAATGAGTTATATGATATTTTGGAATCTGATTCATTATCTATTTTTATGGTGACTATAACGTACTTTTTCCCACTTGCGGGTTGATCCCAATCGTTCCCATTTGAGTATTTTACTTTTGTAACAGTATAGTCAACACCATCAAATACTGCCGTTTCGCCTATTTTAAAGCTTGTTTTTGAATCCCCTGATGTATCTTTCGCCTTGTTTCCATCATCAGTACTGGAAAAACATCCTGTTAAGCTAAATAACATGCACATTCCTAAAATGACTATCAAAAGTTTTTTCAAAAAATCATCCTCCTTTAATTTTAACAACTACACTTTCAAGTAGACTTATGTTTCAGTCAATTTAATGATATACTCACTTCGCTTGAATCACAACAAAATGTCTGCCATTTCAGGGACGTTTTAGGTACATCGTAAGTTGTATAATATATAGCTAATAATATACCCTGCTATTTTGGCAATAAAAAATGAGCATATTTAAAATACACTCATAAAATAGCTTTTGCCTTAGCATTTTTATTTATTTCTTAGGTAATTTTTTTTCAGGTTCTTCACCCATTGTTCCAAGAATTTTTAATATGCTTTCACAAGCATGTTTTTGCGCGTAACTTGAAACCACTAATCTAAGCGCCATCTGAACAAGTTCTTCCTTCGAACATTCAGCATCAATGTCTTTAGAAACTCTTTTGAATTCTTCATCCACAGTATTCACATATTTGTTGTAAAATTCTTCAATAGTATTATTTTCTAACTGCTCTTTTAGCAGCAGTCCAGTATCACCTACAGAAAGTACCTGCTTCATAAGGCAAATTGCAGTCAAATATGCTATATGCTCTCTTTTGTATTTTTTTCTATGAGCTCTTGGAAGCAATTCACTTTTGATATAGTTGTTAATCATTGCTGCCGTCAGCGTTTCATCTCCTTCAAGACCAATATGCTGTCTTGGCATATAATTTATTACTTGATCCATATATAAATCAATATCAGGAATTGTTTTCCATTCATTAGGACGTGATTGCTCGATGTTTTCTTTTAATTCTTTAATTTCTATCATTGAAATACCTCTTAATCTTTAATATAATATATATGATTATAAAACATTTATGAGATATTATCAATTCTTTCTTGACATAATAATAATTATTACATATAATATTGATAATTAGATAGTACAATTTTTAAGATTGGTTCATGGAGGATAACAAATGAATGTATGCGTATTTGGCGATTCGGTTGCAAGAGGTGTCGTATATGACGAAAGTAAAAGTAAATATACTTTTTTGAAAGAAAATTTCATTACTATGGTTCAAGCAGTAACTTCCATAGAGATTAAGAACTTTGCTAAGTTTGGCTGTACTGTCTCCAAAGGCGCTGAAATATTAGATAAACAAGCAGATAAACTTTCTGATTATCAATATACCATACTAGAATTCGGTGGAAATGACTGTGATTTGAATTGGGCTGAAGTTGCAGAAACCCCAAATGAAGAGCACTTTGCTCAGGTTCCCTTCGAACTATTTAAGCAAAAATATATTACAATCATTGAAAATATAAGAAAATATGGTAGCACACCAGTACTTTTATCCCTGCCTCCACTGGATGCTCAAAAATTTTTTAAATGGGTCTCAAAAGATTTAAACAAAAAAAATATTATGTCTTTTCTTGGAAATGACATAGATTATATTTATCGCTGGCACGAAAGCTATAACAGCATGGTCTATGACCTCGCTTCAGAATGTAAGGTTCCTATTATAGACATTAGAAAAGATTTTTTAACAAATAAAGATTATAAAGAACTTTTGTGTATTGATGGAATGCATCCAAATCAAGAAGGCCATAAACAGATCGCACGATCAATTGAAAAGGCAATTTTGAATTTTGGGATATCCAACTAATTGGCAAATTGATTATCCTATTATTTTATATATATCTTACCTACCAAATTGTTAACTACTCCAACAGGGAG
>JBAYAL010000347.1:0-2879 GCA_041669825.1 Eubacteriales bacterium
ATTACTTTAGGTTTTGGAGTTATAGGTTTTCTGGATGATTTTTTAAAAGTTATTAGAAGGCAAAACCTCGGCCTCAGAGCTTGGCAAAAACTTGTTGGACAATTTTGTTTGGCCTTGGTATTTGCCGTAGTTGCAGTAGGAGTTTTGGGAAGAGGAACAGTAGTTGGGATACCTTTTACGTCTTATCAGCTTGATTTGGGGTTTCTTTATTTCCCTCTAATTGCTTTGGTTGTAGTTGGCACTACAAACGCTGTTAATCTTACTGACGGACTAGACGGTCTTGCTGCAGGAAGCGTTATGATTTCAGCTTTAGGGTATATTGTTGTTACGGTATTGGGGTATAAAAGTTGTGTAGGAATATCAAATGTAAATGCTACGGATTTACCTTTGTTTGCCGCCGCTGTAGCAGGTGGATGTCTGGGTTTTCTCCGCTTTAATCATCAGCCTGCAAGAGTTTTTATGGGGGATTGTGGCTCACTTGCACTTGGTGGGGCTTTAGCAGGCCTGGCGGTTCTAAGTAAAACTGAGTTTGTGCTTGTTATCATCGGAGGGGTTTATGTCATAGAGGTTTTGTCTGTTATTATCCAGGTAATTTCTTTTCATACCAGAGGAAAACGAATTTTTCGAATGAGCCCTATTCACCATCATTTTGAGCTTGGTGGCTGGAGTGAGAGAAAAGTAGTAATAATTTTTTGGATTGCATCGTTAGTTTTTGCACTTTTGGGTGTATTATCATATATAGTTATGATTAGGTAAGAAAAGGTTCATTTTTTATGGAGGAAAAGAAATATGGATTGGACTGGTAAGAAAATCCTTGTTGTTGGGGCAGGAAAAAGCGGATTGGCTGCAACGAAAAAATTGGCCGACTACAATGCTGAAGTTTTCCTGTACGACAAAAAAGAAAAAGAAGAAATAACCGAGTTGGCTATACTCACTTTAGATAATGTACACTTAATTCTAGGAAAATCGCCTGATATCAAGGAAATAAAACCACAGTTAGTAGTTCTATCTCCTGGTGTGTCTCCGAAGCTCCCTTTTATTAGAGAAGCAGAAGGAAAGGGAATACCTATTTGGAGTGAAGCAGAACTTGCTTTGAGAGATTGTTCAGCTTTGAAAATAGGAGTAACAGGAAGTAATGGAAAAACAACAACTACAATTTTACTTGGTGAATTGGTAAAAAAACTAGGGAAAAATACAGTTGTTGCTGGGAATATTGGCTTGGCATTAAGCGGACAGACTGATAATTTGAAAGCAGATGATATTTTAGTAGCTGAATTATCCAGTTTTCAACTGGAAAAGATAGATAAGTTGCGTTTAAATATTGCAGTTTTGCTTAATATTACTCCTGACCATCTTGATAGACATGGAAGTGTTGAAAAATATGCCTTCGCCAAAGCAAGGATTTTTGAAAATCAAACAGATGAGGATCTGGCAATTCTTAATTGGGATGATGATTTTGTCCGTTCTTTGGCTAAAGGATTAAAGGCAAGGATTGAATATATCAGCCTTAAGCAACCTCAGGAAAATGGGGTATATTTACAAGGTGATAACATTGTTTATTCTAGAAATGGTAAAAAAGAAAAGATAATATCTAAGAAAGAGCTCCTTTTGAAGGGCGATCACAATGTTCAAAATGTTATGGCTGCTATTGCTTCCGCCAAGCAGATTGGACTTACTAATTTGGAAATTTGTGAAGTACTTAAAGTATTTAAACCTGTCACACATAGGCAAGAGATAGTTGGTAAATATGATGGCGTTTTATACATTAATGATTCTAAAGGTACAAATCCTGATTCCTCAATAAAGGCGCTACAGGCTTTTGACGAGCCAATAGTGCTTATTGCTGGAGGTAAAAATAAAGGACTTGATTTAACAGAATTTATGGTGGAGGCAAAAAAAAGGATTAAAAGCCTCGTCTTGGTAGGGCAGGCTGCGGATGAACTTGAAAAAGTTGCTGAAAAAGTTGGAATTAAAAAAATAATTCGAGCTATTGATTTTCAAGATTGTGTTTGTAAAGCCATAGCTGAAGCGGTTTCCGGTGATGTGGTTCTCTTGTCACCTGCTTGTACAAGTTGGGATATGTTTAAAAGTTATGAAGAAAGAGGGGAATTGTTTAAGAAGTTAGTGCGTATGCATTATAGCGAACCTGTATAAATTGGAGGGAGCTAAATGCGGAAAATTCGTCAGGTAGATGGTGTTCTGCTTGGAACAATAGCGGTTTTGATTATTGTGGGCATTGTAATGACTTACAGTTCAAGTGTAGTAAAAGGATATTTATATTATAACGACCCATATCATTTTTTTAAAATGGAGTTGTTATGGGTTGTGCTTGGGATTGTTGCAATGAGTATTGCGGTGTTGATTAATTGGCGAGTTTTGTATAAATGGTCAAAGCCACTACTTTATATTGGCTTGGTTATGCTTTTGTTAGTGAAGATTCCTGGAATAGGGCGTACTGTTAATGGAGCAGATAGATGGATTGGTATTGGTCCTTTGTCAATTCAACCTTCTGAAGCAATCAAACTTGCTATGGTTATTTTTGTAGCCAAAATGTTGTCGCAAAATCCGCGTAGCATAGCTTCTTTTAGAAATGGAGTTGCACCAATATTGTTATTGATGGGATTTTCCGCAGGTCTGATTATGCTTCAGCCCGATTTGGGAACAACTCTTGTTCTAGTAGGGGTAACTTTTTTCATGTTGATTGCAGCAGGGGCTAGAGTGTGGCATATTTTTGCTCTTGGGGGTAGTGCACTTCTGCTTGTAATTGGTGCAATAGTTGCAGCACCCTATAGGATGAGAAGAATATTTGCTTTTTTGGATCCTTGGGCAGATCCATCTGGAAAAGGTTATCAGACTATCCAGTCTCTTCTTGCTCTCGG
>JBAYAL010000348.1:0-2878 GCA_041669825.1 Eubacteriales bacterium
AACTTTTTTTAAAAATATTTTTCTCTACTTTCTCTTAGGACAATAGATACTTCACCATGTCACATATAAATCATTCCTATACATCAGCTATTAGCCAAAGGAACCGCGCTTCAAACCGTTCATTATCTTCCCTAGTACGTTTCTTTAAATTTGTTGTTCTTCCGCCTCCCCGACGCACCTTCTGCCCAAGAAAGCGTTCAAAAAGAAGTTTATCTATATTATCATTAGTATAGACGAACCCATTTTGGTTTATCGCTCTTGCACCTTTACCCAAAACCATAGCAGCAAGCCCAAAATCCTGTGTCACCACTATATCATCCTTTTTCAGTAGCTTCATTAAAGCAAAATCAACACTATCTCTTGCTTTTTCCACGGTAATAACAGTACTGTAGTCATCATAAATTTCATGAGCCGTATCGATAAGCATTGTTACCGCAATATTCTTTTCTCGAGCTATTTTTATAATAATATCCTTTACTGGACAAGCATCTGCATCAACCAATATTTGCATATTTTCACCTCAACATTTCATAACTTTAACAAATATATAAAATCCAATAGCATTATTCTTCAAAAATACGAAGTTAATTACTATTACTTTACCATATTCTACTAATATTTTTACATTAATTTTAATACGAAGCTATATATCCTAGCAAATAGTGGATTTTATAAATTAATTCTTAGATGTTTTCTATATATACCTAAAAATATGCGATTTTTTACTTGATCATTTCCTAAAAATATTTTTATATTTATTTGTAATTATAATTTAAATTTTCAAGATAAGTGTTAAAATATGTGATTAAAGGATCCATATTTCACATATTTGTTTAACCTATAATAATTCTAATATTTCAAATACCCAATTAATGAAACTGAGGATTAAATATGAGCAAAAATAATTTCAATCAAAAAGGATTAGGTACTTTTGAAGGAGTTTTTACTCCCACTCTACTCACCATATTAGGGGTAATTCTTTTTCTACGTCTAGGCTGGGTTGTTGGAAATGTAGGTTTTATCGGGGCTCTTACAATTATATTCTTATCTCACGTGATTACTTTATCTACAGGTCTTTCTATTTCGTCAATGGTATCAAACACCGAAATAGGAGCCGGGGGAGCATATTCTATCATTTCTCGTTCTTTAGGACTCGAAACTGGTGGGGCAATTGGAATTCCACTCTTCCTTTCCCAAGCTTTTTCCGTTGCCTTCTATATCATAGGTTTTACTGAACTATGGCATTCGTTTTTTCCTACACATAATTTCAAATTGGTCTGTTTAGTTGTTTGGCTAGTTTTAGCAATTATTTCTCTAATTAGTGCGAAAATAGCCTTTCGTATTCAATATTTCATATTGTTTGCCGTTCTTTTATCCTTAGCCTCGTTTTTTGCAGGACCTTCCTTAAGTAATACTACTGAATTCGTACTATGGGGTGATTTTTCGCAAGCTACATACTGGCAAACATTTGCAATATTTTTTCCAGCTGTAACCGGAATTTTGGCTGGAGTAAGTATGTCTGGAGAATTAAAATCCCCCCGTAAAAGCATAATAACTGGTACCCTTGGTGCCATAATTCTTGGTTTTCTAGTGTATGTCCTCTGCGCTTTTTGGTTTTCTTCCCATGTTCCTCGCGAACTACTGCTTAACGATACCTCAATTATTCTTCAGATGGGGTTATCAAAAACTCTAATTATCGCCGGAATAATGGGTGCTGTTCTTTCCTCAGCCTTGACAACTATGGTAAGTGCTCCAAGAACCTTGGCTGCCTTAGCTGATGACAGACTTGTGCCTTTTTCAAGACAACTGGGGACAAAAGCTAAAAATGGCGAACCTCGCAATGCTGTAATAATCTCTTCAATTATTTCTTTAGCAGTATTAATGGTTGGAAATTTAAATATGCTAGCAAGTTTACTAACCTTATTTTTCTTAATGACTTACGGAACAATAAATCTCGCAGTTCTAATAGAACAGGCAACCGGTATTATTAGTTTTAGACCAAGACTTCATGTTTCTATATTAATACCAATAGTAGGCTTTTTCGGATGTATCTTTTCTATGTTTCTTATCAGTAAGATATTTACTATTCTAACCTTTTCAATAATTGGTACTCTATATTACTATCTAGCTAAAAGAAATTTAGTTTCTCCATCAGGTGACGTCAGAGGAGGCTTATTTACTCTTATTTCTGAATGGGCTGCCCAAATAGCCATGTCCAAACCATACCATCCCCGTTTATGGAAACCGTTTTTACTGGTACCTGTAGAAAATCATGACGATCTACGCCGTATTATCCGTGTGGTGCGTGGAATTATATATCCTTCAGGAAGAATATACTGCTTAACCATTAACAAACCCAAAGAACAGCTTGCTTGGAATACAACTGAACTGGATAATATTTTGGAACCTGTAATACAGGAAAATCTTTTTGTACAAAAAATTATGATAGATAGCTGTCAGGAATTCAATTATTCTTTACCTTTGGTCATCCAAACTCTGCTCAATACTTTTTTACCCCCCAACGCAGTACTGTTTACAATTAGCAGTGACCCTGACAAGCGTAAATCTCTACAAGATATTTTAGTTAAAATCAATTCCTTAAAAATCGGAATTATTTTATTATATGTTCATCCCAAATATGCTTTTGGACAAGAACGTAAAATTAATCTATGGCTCAGAGATAAAAGCCCAAATACTAATCTTTCAGTCTTGACTGCTCTCCAGCTTATGCGAAATTGGAAAGGAGAACTATGCCTCTCCAGAGCCGTCAATAGAGAGAACGAAAAGACCTCTGCCATAAGTCAGATGAATCTATTTAAAGAAAAAGCTCGCTTACCTGTTAATACTAAAACTTGTGTTACTAAAGGTGTTTTTTCTG
>JBAYAL010000349.1:0-2874 GCA_041669825.1 Eubacteriales bacterium
ACGGAAACATATCTTTCGCAAAATATATTCCGTCATTTTTCACTGTAATTCCTTCATAAGAGATACTCTTCAGTTTATTTAAGACCATACTAGTAGGCACAGGAAGCCTGCCTATCTTAAATATTTCTGGGGTAAAGATAATATATTCATCACTATAAGAGATTTTACCTTTTGAATATAAAAGAGCTCTGGTATTCCCTCCTAACTCTTTTAAAGCATAGAACTCTATATTACCTTCGTTTAGTATAGCGTTAACTTTTATCCTGTAGGACTTTACCCTATCATCATTGGTATACAATTGGATAATACTATTCAAATCACCTTCACCCAGAGATACTGTTCCACCATTTACTTCCACATTATCAATCTTTTCTACTGTCTCTAATACTGGGGAAGTCTTAAAGGTTGGCATATCTACCGCCCATAAGGCTGAAGCGGTAATTAGAAGTATTACTACACACAACGATACAATAGCAATAATCAAAGATTTTTTTCGAGATATTCTTTTCTTTTTAGGCCTAATTTTTTTTTTTTTGTTATCACCCAAATCATTACTTCTCTTTTTTGAAAATATTTTTGCAAAACTTAAATTTTCTGTTTTATTATCTCTTGCCTTTTTACGATCATCACCATAATAGTAATAATAGTACTGTTCGCCACTTTTCATCTCAACTTTATTCAGAATTGTGCCTAATATTCTCGCTCCAACACTTTCTATTCTCTCCTTTGCCTTAAGCGCATAATCTTTATTCACATTCCCAGATGAAAGAACTAATATAACCCCATCAGCCAACTGAGCAAGAATAGAAGAATCTGTAACTGCTATTATAGGGGGGGAATCAATCAAAATTATATCAAAATGTTTGTACACATCTGCCAATACTTGTTTCATTCTTTTTGATGCTAACAGCTCTGCGGGATTAGGTGGAATAACCCCTGAACTTAAAACAAATAAGCCTTTATGTGTCGTCTTTTGCACATAGGCCATACTCGGTACTTCTTCTACCAAAGTATTTGAGAGCCCTTTGGCATTTTCAAGATCAAAAAACTTATGTTGCACTGGTTTACGTAAATCCGCATCAATTATCAGGACGTTTTTCCCTGATTGAACCATTGCATATGCCAAATTTGCTACTGTTGATGACTTTCCTTCACCAGGGCCTGAACTGGTAAAAAGAATTTTTTTCACTGAATTATCTATGTTTGCAAATTCAATATTTGTTCTAAGTATACGATAAGCTTCAGAAACAACGGATTTTGGATTAGAGAATGTTAAAATTGAATAATCACTCACGCTAATCTTCCTTTTCTACTTTTTTTCAGCATAAAAATCAGGAATTGTTCCCAGAACTGGTAGACCCAAAATTTCTTCTACGTCTTTTTCATTTTTTATGGTATTATCCAAAAATTCTATTAAAAACACTAAACCAACTGCTGCCATAAGTCCTACTACAAAAGCAATTAATATATTTAAACTTTTATTGGGTTTGATTGGAATATCAATAGGTACTGCTTTGTCAATTATACTAACAGAATCCACTTTTTTTATATCTATTACCGAATCTGTAAACTGTTTAGCCATGGCATTTGCAATGTCTGCAGCCAAGTTTGGATCTTTATCAACTACGGATATCCCTATAATTTCTGTGTCCATTACAGAATCTACAGTTATTTTTTTATCTAATTGTTCAGCCGTCATTTCTAATTTTAAACTTTTTATAACATTTTCTTCTACTGTCCTACTTTTAGCAATAGCTCCATAGGTTTTAGCTAATTGTTTGTTAGCCATCAATACATTATAATCGAGCAATTGTGAGGCCTGATTTGAAATATCATCTGACACTTTTTTACCTACAATAAGCGTCGTGGAAGTCTGATATACTGGGTCTAAAACAAAGAAACTAATTATTCCACTTAAAAGTGCTGCAATAATAGGAAATACAACTATTATTTTCCAGCGTTTTTTTATTACTTCCCATAACTGAAGAAGATCTAATTCCTGCTCTTCCATTTTTGCCTCCAATTCTTATAAATAGGTAAAATTTTGCAATTTTAATTACTACATTGTTTTATACGCATTTATAGCTTCAACACCTTATATTATATATATCTATTAAATAGTTTTATTCGGCAAATAATGTTAAATTCCTTTATATTTTCTAATAATAGGAATTATTTTTATCTGAGAAAGAACCCCCCAAGAAGATCTTGGAGAGTTCTTTAGATTATAGCTAGAATATTAGTTGGCAATAATTAATGTTATTGTTGAACAAAATTAACTGTATAACTTCCAAAGGTAATTGTTCTACCTACTAATAAACTAAGTGGAATATTATCGAAGACATATCCGGGAACCTGACTCAAGATATTACTCTTTAGCGTAGTAGCATCTACAGAACCACTTGAATATGTGGCATTACTAGCAGCTATAGCTGCTATAATATCTGTAAATTCTATATCACTATTAGCCGTAATAGTTCCCAAAGTTGTATTTGATTGACCTGTTTTCACTGTAACCGTAACATTCCCTGGGGAATTTCTAGTTACGATGATCCAAGTATTCTGAAAACTTGTCAAAGCTGAATTCTCAGAACCCAGAGCAATATTTACTGTTACTGCTGAACTGTTAGTATATCCTGTTTTTGTAAGATAGCCCTGAATTACAACATCATTTCCAAACAATAAGCGAAGATTAGCAAGTGATACCCCATCATTACCGGTATCAAGACTTCCTAGAATTGAACTTACACTTACTCCACTACTTACAACATTATGTGTTATAGAACTACTTAACCAATTAACACCTCTTGCATTTATGGCGCTAATAACCAAGGTATTAGGGCTAGCAGGATTAGACGTAAGTTTTAAATCAGT
>JBAYAL010000350.1:0-2866 GCA_041669825.1 Eubacteriales bacterium
GTTCTTATATTTAAATACCAGCGCAAAAAGGATTCCTATAGCTAAAGCATAAGCGGCAAAGATAAACCAAATAGACTGCCAATCACGACTAATCACCTGAGTCTGTCCGGCAACAGTTTCATATTTAGAAAACAAGTCAACAATTGCTCCACTGGCATAACCTCCCATGATAGCACCAAGACCATTGGTCATCATAAAGAAAAGTCCCTGTGCGCTGGCTCTAATTTGAGGTGTGGTTTCCATCTCAACAAAAAGAGAGCCTGATATATTGAAAAAATCAAAAGCCATACCGTAAACAATCATTGAAAGAATAAGTAACGGCAGTCCACTTCCCGGATTTCCCAGTCCAAAAAGGCCAAAACGAAGCACCCATGCAGTCATACTGATCAGCATTACCTGCTTTATACCAAAACGACGCAAGAAGAAAGGAATAGCAAGAATAAAAAGTGTTTCGGACATTTGTGAAATAGAAAGAAGAATCACCGAGTGTGTTACTCCAAAAGAATTTGCATATTCGGGGATACTCTTAAAACTGCTCAGAAAAAGATCACCATACGAATTTGTTATTTGAAGAGCAGCGCCAAGTAACATGGAAAAAAGAAAGAAAATAGCCATTTTCTTTCTTTTGAAAAGCACCAACGCATCCAGTCCAAAAGAAGAAAGCAATGTTTTGCTTTCACTTTTTGCAGGAGGACACTTTGGCAAGCTAAAAGAATAGAGCCCCAGTACTAAAGCTGCCCCCGCACTTACATAAAGTTGTGCACATGAATGTTTAAATCCGGTAAGATCAACAGCCCACATCGCACAAATAAAGCCAACCGTGCCCCACACTCTGATAGGCGGAAAATCTTTGACTATATCAAAGTTATTATTTTCCAATGCATTATAAGAAACCGTATTGGTCAGTGAAAGAGTAGGCATATACACCAGTAAGTTCAGAAGCATTGCCCAATACATCTGATCATAGCTTATTGCCGTAGATGCATAAAACAAAAAAACAGCCCCTAATAAATGGCAAATGCCTAATAAACGTTCCGCATTAACCCACTTATCTGCAAGTATACCCACTAATCCCGGCATTATCAGAGAAGCAATCCCCATAGTAGCAAAAATTGCTCCAATTTGTCCACCTTCAAAGTGCAAACTGCCACCCATATATCCTCCCAAAGAAATTAACCAGGCTCCCCACACAAAGAATTGCAGGAAGTTCATAATAACCAAACGGTGTTTAACGCTCATCTTAAAACTCTTATTATATTTATATTTTTTTGTATCTTATTTCATACTCTTGGCAAATATAAATATATTTTTGAGAAAAATGACCACAATCTTGAATCTTAAAATAACTTTTTTTAAAGATGATAAAAATGCAGCTTCTTATGAATAATTTGATAGAAAAAATTCTAAATTATAACCCTTTAATCATTGTAAGCAACATTTTGAATTGTTCGGTCGCAAATAAAGCATGAGTCACATTGGCCGGCATTATAATTGTCTCACCTTGGGTCATCTTAAAAGGCTTACCTCCAACTGTTATAACCGCCTCCCCATCAAGTATCTGAACCATTGCATCAAAAGGCGCAGTGTGTTCACTAAGCCCCTGTCCTTTATCAAAAGAAAACAAGGTTACATTCCCAGCCTCATTCTTAAGTACTTGTTTACTAATTACTCCACCTGCAGAATAGTTTATCAATTTCTCAAAATCAAGGATTGTTCCTTTTTTAAATAAGTCTTCCATATCTTTCTATTTTTATATACGACAAAGGAAAAGAAAATATAATGAATAAATTGTCTCATTTGTTACATCTGAGAAAAAACATCGGCAAATAAAAGTCATCTATTCTAAAAAAAACACCCATAAGCATAAATTATCTAAATTTTTGTTTTGTTATATAAATCTTTTATTATATATTTGTTGAGTTATCACTATAAATACTTTGTAAAAACACAATAGAAAAAAATCAAATATTCTGGATAACTTATGAATTAAAGCGAATAAAGTTCCTTTCAATAAAGATATAACTTATTTTTGAAAACACATCTCATATATTAATATTCTAAAACAAATACGCATTATTTCTCAAATCCTTATTTACTGATTAATTTAAAAACACAAACATAAAGAAATGATACTAATAGCTGAAAGTGGATCCACAAAAACTGAGTGGGCAATTGTTGATAGAGATTATGTAGTTGGACATGAGTTTACCGAAGGGATAAATCCATTTTTCCAGTCAAGACGTGAAATCAGCCATTGCGTTCGTTTAGGATTGCCGGATGTATTCTTTAAAAAACGCTATGATCAGGTTTACTTTTATGGCGCAGGTTGCACAACCGACGACCGAAAAGAAATAATCAGAGCCTCTTTGGTTGCACAATTCAAATCTCCAATCGACGTAGAAAGCGATTTAGTAGCTGCTGCCCGCGGATTATTAAAGAACAAAGCTGGAATTGCTTGTATTCTAGGAACAGGCTCCAACTCTTGCTTTTATGACGGTGAGAAAATAACACAGAATGTGCGTTCATTAGGGTATATTCTTGGAGATGAAGGTAGTGGCGCCGTTATGGGAAGAATATTTTTGGCCGATTGCCTTAAAAAGCTGGCACCGAATGAAATTATCGAAAGTTTCTACGATAAGTTTCGTATTACGGCAGACAATGCACTAGAATCTGTATATAGCCATCCTTTCCCAAACCGTTTTTTATCTACTATTTCTTTTTTCCTGAACGAACATTTAGATAATGAATATGTATACAATCTAATATATTCCAACCTGCGTAGCTTCTTCATCCGAAATATATTTCAGTATGATTACCAGAATTATCCTATATGCTTTGTAGGCTCTGTGGCTTATATCTATGCTAA
>JBAYAL010000351.1:0-2854 GCA_041669825.1 Eubacteriales bacterium
ACTATAAATAAAAACCAGAATTTTATTCCTGGTGTAATGGTAATTTATCCCTTGGTTTTGTATGAAATCAGAAATTTATATAGCTGATTCATGGTGGGAAGAGGATAAAGATGAACTAAATGATTTTAAAACTCCTATGCTATTTAAAATTGAATAAGTTCTTGATAATAATGGTACTAATATGGTTTGCCAGTTATTTTTAAAAACATATAGACAGTCGCCTTCCTATAGGTACGAGTGCATAAACAACATTTAATATATTGGTCAAAATAAAGTACTGGATATCTGCTGAAATATACATTTCATAATAAAGATGCACTTACTAATGGAGCAAGTGACGTCAGTTTTTCTAGGATTTATATTAAGAGTAAGAAGCTTTAATGAATTAAACAATATGATAAAGGAACTATTGATGGTACATAGGGTAGCCTGCTATAGGTGAAATAACTAATCCACAGCGTCTAAAAAGATTATATAGAAAATAATCTAGAAAGGAAAATGTATAATGTATTTCCCAATAATTTCATTATACAAGGTAATTTTGTGAAATATAAAAAAATGAATTCTATAAGAGTTGAGAAGATATTATATTTATTTTTTTCCATTCTTATTGCATCTTCACTTTTGCTTGGGGGGTGTAGTCATATGCCGTTTAAAACGGAAAAAGAAGATGAGAAAACAATTGAATCAATAGCATACGATGCAAATTCAAAGGAAGAATGCCTCATGTATATTAAGGAAAATGATGTCTTTGAACCTTATATTGTAATTTCATCAAATTATGACGGAAATGTACTGCTTTTAAGAAAATATTTATTGGCTGATACAATGCCATTCAACGAAAATGAAAGGCATATGTGGGCAAGCTATGAATACGGCGCATACTACGAAGACAGCAGCATTGATAAATATTTGAATACGGGATTTTTTAATACATTAGACCAATCGGTGAAAGATTCTATCGTGAATAGTACTATAGTAATCACTGATAAGAGTAGTTTAGATAATGCTGGTGATGTAACAACGACGATTTCGCGCAAAGTTTTCCTTTTATCGCTTAAGGAATTGAACGGTCCGGAATCCAGAGCAAGTGTTGCTGAAGGAAATACTTTAAAATATTTTGAAGACGATTATTCCCGAAGAGTTGCAGATTTACCGAATGGTGAAAAATCTGCCTACTGGACACGTACGCCTGAAATTTGGGAGACTTATAATGTATTCACGATAGGTAATGGGGCAGGTTCAGGGGGTGCAGATATTGACAGTGGGGTTCGACCGGCATTTTGTATGAAAAAAAACACTGCTCTCATACAACGCACAGATATAGTAAGCGGACAAACTGTATATGTCATTGAATAAGTTCAATGAATTTTATTTTGATGAGAAATAGTATTATTCTAAGGAAGTAATAATTCCTGATTTGTTTTTAAGCTCACGGTACTCTTGTTGAAATCCTTTTTTTGCACCGCTTCCAAAGTTTACTTGATAAGGCATTAAGAGGCTGTCATATATGATTTTTCCTTCAAAAGGAAGCAATACAGCTTCAACCATTAATGGTAATATAAAAGCCGGAAACATTTCGTCAATGGCTAGTCGATCAACAATATTGATTTTTTTAGAGGGTTCATGAAGCTGATTAACAACGTTTGTAAGAAGGCAGCTTCCAGACGCAAGCATGCCATATGTGATGTGGGAAATGAATTTTCGCTCCGGTTTATTGAGGGTATGTGAAATTTTATTTGTAAAAGTTAAAATTTTTCGTTTCAAAGTGTAGGTATTTGAGGTAGAATTTAATCATAAGGAATTCCTTTCTTTATTGTTTAGTGTAGATTTTGATTTAACGCCTTAATTCTACTACAAAAAGGACGGTGATTTCTTATATTTTGGACATTTTTTTAAAGTTGTTCATAAGTAAAGTTGATAAAACAGGCTTCTGTGGATAAAATACGGAAACTCAAGTATTTAATATATTGTAATGTGTAAGCAAGGATAATATAATTAATTAATTGATATAAACGTTAAGATATGAATAAAGTAGCACTTAGAGATACAATTGCTATTACGCCTGCTACACTTGCAAAACTTATTAAAAATGAACCTGTAAATATGGAGATTCTTGCAAGGATTTGTAAAGAGTTAAAATGCAATATTGGAGATATCGTGGATTATATCCCAGATGTGGAGGAGAAATGATTATGAATAAAAATAGTGATAAACTTCAAATAAGAAATAGTACAGCAGAATTTTTAATTTTTACTTAACAAACAGGCGAAAACTCCATTGAAGTTATGGTTGCTGATGAAAATGTGTGGTTAATACAAGATATGATTGCAACTCTTTATGAAAAAGGTCGTTCAACCATTACAGAGCATTTAAAAAATATCTTTTTAGACGGTGAATTAGATGAAAATTCAACTTGTCGGAAATTCCGACGAGTTGCAGCGAAAATACTAACTTTTATAATCTAGAAGCAGTTATTGCAGTTGGCTTTAGGACCAATTCAGAAAGAGCTATAGTATTTCGTCAGTGGGCAACTTCTGTATTAAAGGATTTTCCCATTCGTGGTTATGTTATGGATAAGGAAAGGTTAAAGAATGGCACGTTTCTAAATGAAGATTACTTTGACCACTTACTTGAAGAAATTACAAAAGCCTTTCCAGAAAGCGAGTTTGAAAAGTATAGAATTGTACAGGATAGATTGTTTGAAAGCGACTTTGATAGGCTTTTGAAGGAAATAATAATAATGATAGCAGAGCTGAAAGACAGAAACCGTGTAATGATTCTTATGCTGATCGAAAAAATAAAACTAACCGGCAATGCGAGGTTTATACCGCTGCTGAAAGTATGGAAGGAA
>JBAYAL010000352.1:0-2851 GCA_041669825.1 Eubacteriales bacterium
AAGGTTCAAATCATTGCCGAGTTTTAAATAATCGCCTTCACCAATAATATGGTCCAGAGTAATAGCTTGGGGTAAATATTCTTTAGGTTCAAATTCTAAAATACCTTCGGTAATCAGAACTTGAGACATTTTTCTGTCCTGGTAAAAGAAATTATCCATTATTTTTGATTTACTGATGGTTTTTTGTGTTTCCGAACTGCCCAGGACTTCAGCTTGGGGAAATAATTTTTTGAGTGCAGGCAAACCACATATGTGATCAAAATGAGCGTGCATGACTAAAATATACTTAATGTCAGGCTGGTACGGCAATTGTGTCCACTGCTTTTCAATACTTTGGACGCCACCTGTTACTCCGCATTCAATAATCGCTGCTTCCTGTCGACCAACTACAAAATAATTAAAATGCTGGTTTCCAATCTGTAGGATAATGTCAGCAAGCCTTCTCAAAATTGTCCCTCCCTCAATCGGGATCCTTGATTCTATCAATAATAGCATGTTTATGGACGACTGCAAACGCTGCGTTAATCATAAGGTTTCTGGCTTTTGCAAGGCATAAAAACTTTGGAAACCTTCACTTAGTACTACTATAATATTCAAAATTGATAAGATTGTGTGACATGTTCTTATTGGATCCTTTGATGCTGTTTTTCATTAAAAAGGCTACACTTTCCCCTACCCCCAAAGTAAAAAATTGGGTATTTTAATATAATTTATACTTTTAATATAAACAAATTGCAAATGTTATGGGAGGTTAAAGAACAGCATAGCTTTTATATATTCAGCCAAAAATAAAAGAAATCAGGTGGATAAAGGAGCTCTTATATGTATTTCATTATATTTGATTTAGAGTTTAATCAAGATGTTCCTTCTTTACAGAATTATGATAAAAAAAGATCTCACTACCCCTTTGAAATCATTCAAATTGGTGCCGTAAAATTAGATATGGAATTTAACACCGTAGGTACTTTTAACCGCTACGTAATGCCAACCTTCTATACAAAAATAAATCCATTTATCACTGAGTTGACCGGAATTACCACAGAGCAGCTTCTTAAAGAAGAACCATTTCCTGAGATTTATAAGTCCTATTCTGAGTTTATAGATGGAACCGATTCTGTATTTTGTAGTTGGGGTATGTCTGATATAACAGGACTATTCAGAAATGCAGAAGACCATGCCTTAAATCCCAAGATTTTACCTAAAATGTTTATAAACCTACAACCGTATGTTTCAATACATTTAAATATTCCTCGAAAAAACTTGCTGCGACTTCAACACGCTGTTGAAGCACTCGATATTCCAATAACATATACATTTCACAATGCATTTTATGATGCATTTTATACTGCTGAAGTATTTAAAAAAATATATAATTCATCCATTCAACCAAAACCCTACGACCCATCCAAGATAACCATTAGACCAAAACACCGAAAAAGAGAGATAGACATCGATAAATTACTAGAACAATTCGAAAAAATGTATGCCAGAAATTTGACCCAAGAAGAACAGGGGATGATTAAGCTTGCCTACAAAATGGGGAGAACGAATCAGTTTTTGAAATAATCAGTGCTTGTAATATACATAACAATATTAATTTGCTCCTGCTAGACATATATAGAGATTAACGAAGTCATTTTTATTACATGAAAGAGGATCCTTTCGTACACACTAAAAGTAAAGAATACTTAGGAGGCTGAAAATGTGAGAAACCTAACTTCTAATGAATTGTTATCATTAAGTGCATTATTACAGATGGAGGCGAATGGCTTAGCAGTTGCGAAGGCTGCGCAGCATGTACTTAATGATGCTGAACTAAAAAACCTTACACAATCTGGGATTATGGCATCAGAAGCCAGGATTAAAGGTTTTCAGCAATTTGTAAATGAAAATGGACTTGTATCAGGAGGTATCAAATGACAATTATGAATGCTATTTTCAGTGATAAGGCTGACCAACCAGCAGACAAAACTCTGGCCTTTAATGCTATGGCCGCTGCAGCAACTGGTGCAACGGCGTATCTAGCAGCGACGATGCAGTCTACAACCCCTGAATTGAGAGCCATGTTGACCGATATTACCAACCAAAAGATAACAGAACATGCAGCAATTACAGCTTTCATGATTAACAAAGGCTGGATGAATCCCTATGACCAACCAACACAGCAATTAGAGATCTCAAAAAAGGATGCTGAATCGTATTTAAGTTAAGAAATATGGGTCGTGATTGCCAAGAGCAATACCCTAACCAAACGCCCGGCCAAAGCCGGGCGTTTCCCGTTTCCCCTGTTGGTGCGCGCGGCGCAGTATTCTTTTTTGTACTGCTTTTTTACCTATAATAAGATCCTCTAATGAAAAGTACACCAATTATAGCAGAATTACAGCTTCAAATTTCACCAAAGGATTTGTATACTTCCAGCATCCCCCGTCTCCAGATCAGACATTATTACTCAATAACGATTTTATATTCCTTTAACCAGAAGTCTATTTGAATAAGAAACGCCAATAATTGAGGTGCATTCATGAGTTGTCCGAACCAGGGTATATTGGTATCGCTCTTTATTGAAAGGGCCAACTCCCTTACCGATTGCTGGTTGATAAAGGGCAACAATGGAGAGGATGAATCATCCAGTATAGATATCATTAAGCCCCGAACGGCATTAATAAAGGAAGGATTATGTGTTTTGGGGTATGGGCTCTTTTTTCTCCACAGCACATCATCTGGGAGTATGCCCGTCAAAGCCAGCCTTAAAAGACCTTTCTCCCTGTTTTGGTAGTTTTTCATTTCCCATGGTACGTTCCATACATATTCTACTAACCGATGATCACAAAAGGGTACCCGCAGTTCCAAT
>JBAYAL010000353.1:0-2849 GCA_041669825.1 Eubacteriales bacterium
CACCTGCAACTACTATTTCTGCCCCAGCACTACTAACAAGTGCCACAGTATCTAAATTAATACCTCCATCAACTTCAATCTTACATTCAGGATTAACCTCATTAAGCACTGTAGAAAGAGCAACAATTTTAGGCAAAACTGAATAGATGAATTTTTGTCCCCCAAATCCAGGATTAACAGACATTAATAAAACCATGTCTAATTCCTGAACAATGTATGTAAGCGTTTCCAACGATGTTGCAGGATTAAGAGCTACCCCTACAGATATTCCAAAAGATTTAATTTGCTGAATTAAACGATGAATATGTTTAGTTGCTTCAATATGGACAGTAATATGGTCCGCGCCAGCTTTTACAAAATCCTCAATATACCTTTCAGGATTTTCAATCATCAGATGAACATCAAAAGTCATCTTGGAAACTTTTCTCAAAGATCTCACTACAGGCGTGCCAATTGTAATATTTGGAACAAAATGCCCATCCATAACATCGATATGAAGTATTTCTACTCCAGCATCTTCAACTTTACTTACACTATCCCTTAAATTAGCAAAATCAGCCGAAAGTATTGACGGTGCTACCTTAATAACCATTTATATCTCCTCTTTCTCCATTTATCTATACTTTTAAACAATTTATTTCAAATTTATACATATTACTTCTTGATTTAATACATAATACCTTTTTTTATTTTAATAAATTCATTTATGCTTTCTCTGTTGAAAGGAAAAAGCAATATATCATAGTCAAAGTCTTGATATAAACTTCCAAGGTAAGCTCAATTCCATTACCTACTAATATTTGTGCTCCTTTTCAATAACTTCCTTTAAAAAATAGAGATAATTTTCATATCTTCCCATCATAATTTTTCCACTTTTCACAGCCTCTTTAACAGCACAATCTGGTTCTTTATCATGTAAACAACTTTTAAATCTACAATTTGTCCTATAATTATCAAACTCAGTAAAATAATTTCTTAAGTCTTCTCTTTTCATTTCAGGAAGAAACAAGGAAGAAAAGCCAGGTGTATCTGCAACAAGCCCTCCTGCAACCTTTAATAATTCCACATGTCTAGTGGTATGTTTTCCTCTACTCAATTTTCGACTTACAGCCCCTGTTTTTAAGTTCATTGAATTATCAAAGGCATTTAGCAAACTTGACTTTCCTACTCCCGAAGGACCAGCAAGGACAGAAATTTTATTTTCAAAAAGTTTTCCTGCTTCAATAATTCCCTGTCCCGTAATTATAGAAACACCAATTGCTTCAAAACAGACTTTTCTATAATAATCAATAGGAATTTTTGTTTCCGACTTTTCAATTAGATCACATTTAGTAAATAAAACAATTACTTTAATACCCTTATTCATTCCCTGAACAATTAGTCGGTCCAGAAGAATAAAATCAGGATCAGGTGAAGTCGCAGCCATTACAACAAAGACCTGATCCACATTGGCAATTGTTGGACGAATAAGAGAATTTTTTCGATCTAACACTTTTTCAATTGTTGCCTTATTTCCCTGACTGGGCATTATTTCTACTTTATCTCCAGTAATAAAATCTTGTTTTTTAACTTTAAAACGACCACGAAGTGAACACTCCCACACCTCATTTTCAGCAAACACATAATAAAATCCAGCATAACCTTTAATTATCGTACCCTCTATCATAAATTACCTTTCCTTAAGGAAGTGGACCTGGTCCAACAGAAACAATCATTTTAACTTCAGTACCTTGCTTAACAGGTTTACCCTGTGAAGGACTAGTTACCATTACTGCATCAATGGGAAACAAATCCGATCCCTGCCTTTCAACTACTACATTCAATTTATATTCATTCAAAATATTCGTAGCTTCAGAAGACGACATACCAATCACATCAGGCATTGTCTCCGTTGTAAGTTTCTCTCCCCCGCTAATTGAAAGCGTTATTTTCCCATTTGTAGGCCACGTAGCATACGCCGCCGGGCTCTGACCAACAACCTTACCCTCTTCAACCACAGAACTCAGTTTAGGTACATATTGAATCTTGTCAACATCAAAGCCAGCTTCTCTAATCATATTAACCGCATTCTCCTGTGTAGGGGACATACTAGTAACATCAGGAAACTTAACCATTTCAACGCCCCTACTTACTGTAACATCGATTGTTCTTCCTGTTTTTACCATTGAGCCTGACTTAATACTCTGGCTTATTATATTATTCAGTTCTACTTCATCATCATATACATATTTAGAATCGCTCCCTAGCACTAATTCCTTTTGTTCCAGTTTTAATTTCGCTTGTTCTATCGTTAATCCAGAAAGGTCTGGAACTTCAACATTTGCCGCATAAAAATAACTGTTTACAGCATAAGCCCCCCCTGCTATCCCTAGGATTAACCCAATAATAAGAATAATCAAAACTGGAGTTGTCAGCCTTTTTTTATTCGATTTTATTGGGTCATTAGTATTTTTCTCCAGAATTTTTTCCCGAAGCCCTTTATGAACAAGTGTTTCATCACCTTTAAGCCCATTACTTTGTTTATATTTTTCCTTCCCAACTATAGTTTCCCCTGATTCGAGTTTTTGAAGATCTAATAACAATTCAGCAGCATTCTTATAACGATCATCCAATGACTTGGCAATAGTTTTTAAAATAACTGCATTCAATTCCTCACTTACACCTTTTACCACCTTATCAGGAAATTCAGGCTGCTCCTGAATATGTTTTAATGCAATTGTTATAGGAGTATCACCATCATAGGGAACTTTACCTGTTATAAGCTCGTAAAAAATAATACCAAGAGAGTAAATATCTGACTGTTCCGTAATTTGAGCAGCACCTTTTGCCTGTTCAGGTGAAAGATAATG
>JBAYAL010000354.1:0-2843 GCA_041669825.1 Eubacteriales bacterium
AACAACTTTTCGGACAGCATAAATGCCGCCTTATCGTATACAACGAGAAAAACCATCATTTCATTACTTAACAAGAAATCTCCAATGACTGAAATTGCAGTTTTCAATGCCTTATCTTTAGGATAGCCAAAAGCACCCGAAGAAATCAATGGGAAGGCGATACTCTCGAGATTATAATCTTTCGCTAACAATAGAGAATTTCTATAACAGTCGGCTAGCAGTTTTTCCTCATTGCTTTTTCCGTCATTCCATATCGGACCGACTGTATGGATAACATACTTTGAAGGGAGATTATAGGCATTTGTAATCTTCACCTGCCCAATTTCACATCCGCCCAAGGTACGACACTCATCAAGCAATGCAGGTCCTGCAACACGATGAATCGCACCATCTACCCCTCCACCGCCAAGCAGGGATGAGTTTGCCGCATTGACAATTGCATCAGTATGAACTTTAGTGATATCATTACGGATTATTTCAAATGGCATTGTTAAACCTTCTCTTTTTGTACGTTTTTATTTAGTCATGTTCAATTAATATTTATAGTTCTGACACAATAATTATATAAGTTTCTGATATGTATTTGACAATAACAATCATTTACCTTCTTGTTACTACGAGTTTTTCCATGTTTTTAAGGATTTTTACTCATTTTCCTTGGACCAACATTTTTACTCACATTATCATCATTTACATATTTCTATACATAATTACATTTTCCTACTAAAGTATAATTTTTTTATTCAAATTTTTGTAAAATATAACTAACACAATACTATATATTTAAACATATTATATTTAAATAAGCGGACAAAAAATGTCCACTTATCTTTAATATCTTCGGTATTTAACTTTTTACCAATTCAACAACAAATTATGAACCAAAATAATATTAATTCAATGGTTTTTAATTATAAAAAATTATGCAATTAAGTTAGTTAACTGGTTCAATAAGGTAATAAAGATAAAAAATACCATAATTAAATGTAAAAAAGCACCAATTAGTATATGAAATTTAAAAAAACTACTATATAATGGTATATAATAGTTTTCTCTTTTTACCGTTATTGATCTAATGATTCAAGATTATTGCCCTCAATCACGGTAAAATTGTGCTAAAAGGTACACATAAGAAATAAATTAATACTGGTTGCAACAGCTAAGAAATTTGAAAGGGGGCTGGAATATGAAGTAATCACTCCGGACGAAATCAATCTACTACCCTGTAAAGGGTTTTGCAATTGTTTTAGAGTCTGCGAGTGCCCTCAAGATAAGTCGGATGATATAGCAATAAACGATTGAAAGATATATTTCAAACAATGAAGATAAACATCATAGCCAACAAAGATATAAAGATAGTAGAATATGAATTCAAGGAACAACTGTGATATTTACAATGCAGAATTTTAGTGAGCTCTTAAAGAAAGTTAAAAATATTGTTCTTGTCTAATAAAAAAGGGAGGGAAATACAATGGATCAAGCAATTGAATTTTTAAAGGCTATGCTAGAGGACAACGAATTACAAGCTAATGTAAAGAAAGCAATGGAAGGTGCCTCAGACATAGATACTGAAGTCGCAGCTGTTACCGATCTCGCTGTTAAAGCTGGCTTTAATGTTTCCGCAGAATCTCTTAAAGCCACCGTACTTCAAATGAAAAAAGCTAATGGAGAGCTTTCAGATGATGACCTTGAGAATGTAGCAGGTGGTGCTTCCAGAAAAGATGAAGCAGGTATGATTGCGGATAGTTTTAAGGATGCTCTAGAAATCCTCAAAAATTCTCTTGACAGATTTTTTGGAAGTTGGTAACCCTCTCCATGCGAAGAGCAACGCGATTTGGTTTTCCAACTCTGGTTTTAGGTAGTGAAACAACGAATTCCACATCTCTTGGAATTTTATAAGGTGCTAACTGTTCCCTGCAATATATAATAATTTCTTTTTCACTTAAAATTTCTTCTGGTTTTAACACAATATAAGTTTTTACTTTCTCTCCCTGCTTCTCATCAGGGACTCCTATTGTACAAGCTTCCAGTATTTTAGGATGTGAGTACAAAACATTATCCACTTCATTCGGATAGACTTTTAACCCATTGCAGATAATCACATCTTTTTTTCGGTCTTTTATGGTTATATAACCATCCTCATCCATACTAGCAATATCACCGGTATATAGCCAACCATCTTTCAGGACGAGGGAAGTTTCTTCTCTATTCTTCCAGTAACCTGACATAATCTGAGGCCCTCTGGCAATCAATTCTCCAAGTTCTCCTAACCCAACTTCTGTAACACCATCATTTTGATCAACAATACGAATGTCTGTATCAGGAAAAGGAATCCCTACAGTTCCAATCTTTTGTTGACCCGTAGTAGGATTTCCAGTCAAAATTTGTGTTGTTTCAGAAAGACCATATCCTTCTACGATCCCTACACCAGACAGCCTTTCAAAGGCTTGTTTCACTTCTGCTGATAGGGGGGAACCACCACTCATAACTACTTTTATACATTTTATTTCTGAATTACTAATATCCGGATGATGATTTAGTCCAGCAATCATCGCAGGAACAGCAGGAAAATAGTTTGGTTTATGCTGATTTATGTTCTTTAGAATATTGGCTGGACTAGGCAATTCTACCAAAATAATGGTACCGCCCCCAACCATATTTAAGATCACATTGGAGTTAAAACTATAGATATGATAGAGCGGGAGTGGATTCAGATTTACAAAAAAACTACCTTTCAACGGAGGAGATAGCCAGTACCAGTCCATATATGCCATAGCTTCTAAGTTGAAATTGCTTAGAATGCAACCTTTGGAAATCCCGGTAGTACCTCCTGTATACTGAAT
>JBAYAL010000355.1:0-2838 GCA_041669825.1 Eubacteriales bacterium
GTAGAATGCTCCCTTGTAGCTTAAAAGAAACAGCCCAGGGAGGCTTGGCAGTTACTCCTACTGGACAGAAAATTAGAGAGAGCTTTTTTAATAATGTTTTCCACAATTAGAAGCAGGTGATATTAAGTTGGAAAATAGTAGAATTCAATATGTTTTAAAAAGTATACATCAGGCTCTTAAAGTTGAAGAAAAACAAGGGCATATTAATGTTGGAGCTTTAGGCGGTTTTAGTCCATATTTGCAAAATATATTACCAGAAATTAAAAATATTTTTACTATTGAAGAGTATGAAAAACTTGAAAGGATGGTAATAGAATATGGAGAAATGAGTCCCATAAAAAGAAAAAATATTTTACCGTTAATTAATAGTATTATTTTTTCTGTAGATTTGGCAAATTTCCCAAAAGAAATTGATGAAAGGGGATTAGGCTCTAGCGAGAATGGTAGTAAAAATAATAACAATTATAACGAAATAAACGAAACCTATAAAAATAAAATAAACCAGAATGGAAAGAAGAAAGTTATAAATGTGGAGAAAGATGGAAAAAATCAATCTCTGCAGTATATAAAAGGCGTTGGCCCCCAAAGGTCTATACAGCTTCAGCAATTGGGACTAAGAACTGTTCAGGATTTACTGATGTATTATCCAAGAAAATATGAAAAAATAATATCTCGAAAAATTAATGAGCTTCAAGATGAAGAAATTGTTGCTATTACAGGCAAGGTAGTAGGTAATCAGGTGAGTAGAGGTAGGGTAAAAGTCATAAAACTGAATATCGAACAGGATGAAAACTATATTCATGCGATTTGGTTTAACCAGGAATACATAATAAAGCAATATCCAATTGGAACTACTGTTACAATAACAGGAAAAGTACAGTGGAAAAAGCAAATACCTGAAATTCTAGCTTCGGACATAGTAAAAGGAAGTAGTTTGACTGTAGGAGAAGAATTGATACCTGTATATTCTGAAACTGCTCGACTAAATTCTAAAGGTATTAGGGCAATAATGAAAAGTGTAATTGCCCAGGTCGAGGGGCTTTTCCCGGAATACTTGCCTCCTGAGGAAGCAGAAAAATGGATGGATCGTTCTTATGCCTATAGAGAAATTCATTTTCCTTTATCAGATTATAATATGATTGCTGCCAGAGAAAGACTGGTTATGGAAGAAATTTTATTTATTCAGTTGGCAGTTTCACGTTTGCGTGTTCCAGTGGAAAAATCTGTTAGTCCAATTCTTTTGGGTGGTGAAGATCTATTAAAGAGATTTTATGAAAGCCTTTCATTTGAGCTCACAAAGGCCCAAAAAAGAGTTATAAGTGAAATTTTCCAGGACATGGAAAAACAAAGAGGGATGACTAGGCTGGTTCAGGGTGACGTTGGTTCTGGAAAAACTGCTGTGGCTATGGCTGCCCTTCTAAAAGCTGTAGGGGCTGGTTATCAGGGAGCGATGATGGCGCCTACAGAAGTGTTGGCATTTCAGCATCTCGAATCACTTAGAGAGGCTTTTGAACCGTTAGGGTTAAACGTCGTCTTACTTGTTGGAAGTCAATTAAAGAAAGAAAGAGAATTTATACTTCATCAGATATTCAGCGGGAGGGCAAATATAGTTGTGGGGACTCACGCTCTAATTCAGGAAGCTGTTCGTTTTAATTCCTTGGGTTTGGTTGTAACTGATGAGCAGCATAGATTTGGAGTAAGGCAAAGAACTTTATTACAGGATAAAGGTGAAAATCCACATGTTTTGGTTATGACTGCGACCCCTATACCGAGAACTCTTGCGTTAACTCTCTATGGGGATCTTCAACTTTCAGTTTTGGATGAAATGCCTAAAGGAAGAAAACCGATAGTAACAAAAAAAATTACGGAAAGGAATCGACAAAGTCTGGAAAAATTCTTGGAATTGCAAATTGATCAGGGAAGACAAGTCTATGTTGTTTGTCCTTTGGTGGAAGAAACGGAAAAAACAGATTGGGTATCTGCAACAGAAAGAGCGGAATATTTGCAAAATAAATTTAGAAATAGGAAAGTTACACTTCTTCATGGAAGATTAAAAAGTAATGAAAAAGATGAAATAATGCAAGAATTTAGAAATGGGAAAATAGATATATTGGTCGCAACTACAGTAATAGAAGTTGGAGTTAATGTCCCTAATGCTACAGTTATGGTGATAGAGGGTGCTGAGCGCTTTGGACTTGCCCAACTCCACCAGCTAAGAGGAAGAGTGGGAAGGGGAAGTGAGCAGTCTTATTGTATTTTGGTAAGTGATGTCAAAGGGAGTGCCCGCTTAAATATTCTTTGTGAAACTGACGATGGTTTTAAGATTGCAGAGGAGGATCTCAAATTGCGAGGGCCGGGAGAACTATTGGGAATTCGGCAGCATGGAATAACAGAATTAAGGCTTACAGATTTAAGTAAAGATGGAAAGCTTGTCGAGCAAGCATATGTTCTTTTGCAGCAAGCCTTGGCTCAGCCTAATAAGTATTCCAAGTTGTATAAAGAGGTTGATAAAGTTTATCCCCCAGAAAGAATTGGACTAAATTAAGCTTGTATATTCTGTATTTGGCTACTATTTAATTGACGTAAAAATTGATATGAATAATTTATTAAAATACCAGAATTTAACTGGTATTTTTTTTCTATTTTTGTTGATACTAAATAACAATTAAAGGAGGTAAAATAATTAATGGCTAAAAAGAAAAAGAAAAATAATCTAAGCCAAAATCAAAATCAAAACAAGAACAAAAACCAAAGTCAGAACCAGAACCAGAACCAGAACCAGATAAATGATATTGAAAATGTCAAGTATGAAATTGCTCAGGAAATGGGAATTCCCCA
>JBAYAL010000356.1:0-2835 GCA_041669825.1 Eubacteriales bacterium
CCAATGGTATGATTTTATTCTTCAAAAATTACCACAACCTTGTCAATGAATTTTTTATAATTAAAGTTTATTTCAAATCCTGCTCCCCCAAAGAAAAACACTTGTGCACCTAAAAGCGAAATAGTATCCTTCTGTTTATACCATGTAAATTCGGGGGGTTTAGCTCCGTCATAGTCAATATAATGTGGTCCAAATTCATATTGAAAAACATCTACCTTAATTTCAACATCAGTTACATTATAAGATTTTGAAATTCCGTCCTCACTGAATGTATACTCTCCTGATTTATTTGCTACACCAGCCTCTATGCCCAAATCTGTATTCACTTCTCCATACACACCAAGACCTCCACATACACTCGCCTCAATTGATGTAAAAGCAGCGTTTACAACAGACACTACCGTATCAACTACCTCTGTAACAGTTTCAACAATACCATCCCATGTATCAGATACCCATTTCTTGACATTATCCAACCAGTTATGTCCAGTAGGGTCTGAGCGATTTACAGGATTATTGCCACAATATGCAAACAAGTTATATCCTGATATTGAATCCGTATTTAGCTGACAATCCGCATTTAAGAATCTACCCGTCTGTGGGTCATAATAGCGTGAGTGTAACGAATAGAATCCAGTCTCGGTATCATACCTATACCCAAACACCAAAGTTTTGGTATCAATTATATAAATATTCGTTTCAAAAATCTAAATGATTTGAAGGCTTGTAGAATCATTATGTTTCTATTAAACTGCTGTTTTTAATATTTTCAGAGTTATTTAAAATATTTTTGATTAGTCTATAAGATTATATATCTTATTTAATATTTTACCATTATTTAGCATTAAAAGAAAAGCCAGTAGGTGTATTAGTACCTACTGACATTAGTTTCTTCCGCTCACTGCAAATTTTAGTTTATAGATTATTAATCAATTTTAGTATCTTTTAATATTCTGCGAAAACATAAAACCCTGCGGAATTCTAATTATGCAGTAAGATTTAACTGATATAATACTTTTAAATTAACCTATTTATGCTTAAAGGACATCAAGTTATTTTGTAGCTAGTCATGATATTTTTATTCAGTCAGTTATTTTCATTAATGTATATAAATCTGTAAAATTTGCTTATGCTTTGTAATCTTCATGAAATAAGCTTTTCATGTTATAATCGCATTCAGTTACATTAAAATTTAACCCAAGTTCCTGTAAAATGGTGATATCATCATAGGTGTTAGTGAACATGCATGCATATCCCTCATGAGCGACAGAAGCAAACCAACAGTAACCATTATTGAAAAAGCTTAAATCATCTGGGAAATATGGATATTTCCAATTAAATAAACTTCTTGGCTCAAGTAGATAAGGCTTAACTTCGTCACTAATCCTATAAACATTTATTTCAACACTTGTATGTTCTCTTAATACCACTTTGATACCTGGCCATTCACTAGGAGAATTTCTTTTTTTTATTAAAAAAGGCTCTAATTTTGCTAAAAACGGCTCTGTTCTTTCTTTAAAAATTGCGATTTCTTTACATTTTATTTTCTTTGCTTCTTCGTTTGACTTTGAAATCATCTGAAGAATCTCATCACTGAGTTGCATTTCTGCAGGTGGTTGTTTAAACATTAATTCAACATTATCACTTTCTCTGTAAGCAACTAACATAAATGCATCAGATTTAGTAAAAGCAAAATCAATGAACCTATTATATTTATCAAATTCTAAATCATCAGAGATATTAATCTTAAACATATTATCACCTTTTCCTTCACTTAATTTCTGCCAGGATAAAACCATATGTGTGGAGCACCATGTCCTCCCTTATATGAAAATGAGGATAAAAATCTGAGATTCCGTATTTCCCAACATTTATTTCTAATTTGGGACTAGGAAAAATAAAAGCTACTTGCATTGCTTTTTTATAATTTGTACACATTATGCTTTGATTGTATGCAACTCTTGCTATTGCTTGAGCCTGAGTTATTGGTGCGCCTATATCCACGTTTTTTGTTACTTTATTGTAGTCAGCTTCCCAATAACTTGGCTGTTGTTTTTAGACTTGACAATTGGAACTGGAACTGCTTTAGTCTTGTCTTGTGTTTTTGTTCTTGAAGAACTGTTTATATAATTTTTTACTAAAGCACCCGTGGTAACAGCTTCAATAGTACCAACAAAACCATACAATAATCCCCTGAGGCAATCTGCTAATCCACCACTAGTGGCAGCATAAATTAATGCTCCACCGCCTCCACCATCACACATAATTTCACGATTATATCCAGATTGATCATTAAAAACTATAGGATTATTGGAACAATAAGCAAATATATTATGACTTAATAATTCCCTACCTGTCCACCAAGTGCATCCGCACTAATAAATCTTCCCCACTCAGGGTTATAGTATCTACTCTGCAAATAGTACAATCGGAGTTTGTCAGAGAATTTTTAACATATATTCTTATAAAGTGATTTTCAACTATGTTTGCAGTTACTTATGAAAATAAAATACTCATTTTGTTATTCCTTATACCCAATTCTGAAAAATTATGAGTCTTTCTTCTAGGTTGTTTTGCCCACCATTTCCATGAAATGTATTATCACTAATATATCCACCATCCACCCAACCTGGATTATCCTTTCTTTTTAATTTTATTCATTTATATGGGCCAGTACATAAGTGCTGACCCGCTCCTTTATAAGATTAAATTTAGTCGATTGCGGAATACCACAATCGTTGATTTGCCTAACATTTAAGCTGTTAAGCTTTTATATTTTCCTCCACTGTGAGAAAATAAATGTTATCACACAAAATATTATCCACAGAGGAGGAG
>JBAYAL010000357.1:0-2834 GCA_041669825.1 Eubacteriales bacterium
TTGCCTCCCTTGTCCAATTTTTGAGTGAGCCAAAGTTTAACTAACTTTAGGCTCGTCCTTTTCTCCTTCCTCGATAATTTCCTGCCAAATTTCATATCCAGCTTGATGAAATTCTTTGAGTATTCTTTGTTTCTCTTCTTCTGTCATAGGTGGTGGAGCCACCACGTGTACTGTTGTATTGCCAATTTTATATGTGGCATCGTATTCCATTTAGCCCACCCCTTCTCTTTGCTTTAATATATAAATATTAAAATTACGGTTTGTACTATTACTAAGCAACGTATTTGACATACATCTGATTTACTATATTGATGTATATTTCTTTTAGCCGCTTGTCCGAATTAATGACATCTAAGTAATTTGCTTGGTTAATTGCTGTTTTGGTTGCGCCTGCCTTTTTTAACCTATCCTTAAGGTTTTCAAGTCTAACATCAAGCTTGCAACCTGCTCGTTCCTCTAAGATCACGTAACTCTCTTTTGCAAATTCCTCATACTTGCCCTGTTTAAACCCGATTTTTCTCAATTTTTTAACCACATCTCTGCGCCAATCCGCACTGCGGCCTATAATAGTATCCCTTATGATATTGACATGGTTCTGGGTAATTAGCAGTTCCTTTTCCATTTGTTTCTGTTTAAGTTCCATGCTAATTAGTACTTGAAGCTGTGGGCTTAACCCGCTTAAATCGCTGACAAGATCCTTGACTCTAAAATAGTTGTTGACCAGCTGCCTTTGTACTTCCCATGCAAGATCGTCTGTAAGGCTTTTGGCTATCATCAGATAACCGCTCTCTGTTATTAACATTAAGTTTCGTACTTTGCGAGGATTTGTACCGACGAAATTCGCTGTCGCAAAGTTTACTGCTTCAGTTCCGCTTAACTCAAAGTAATCTACATTAGCAATAAACTTATCTCTGTTTTCTCTAAAGTTTCTGCTTGCGGTTCCCTCGGCTCTCCTATGTACAGTATCAATATCCTTGAGTGTTATAACCCTCTGACCTTTAAATTCCTTAGCCGCAATCTGTTTACCGGCTACCGCTATTAGTTCTTCCACTAAAACCCCTCCTTAGTAATCATTATAAGTTGCTTTTCATGCAACATTGTTTGTAAAAAAAATTCTTATCAGCTCTTCATCTGACAGATGCAAGACTTGTTTTAAACGTCTTAATTCAGATAAGCCGAAGTCTATATGACCATTTTCACGCTTATTATATGCGAATTCACTCATGCCCAGCTTGTTTGCCATATCTTTTTGAGTATACCCAAGTCTAACTCTGTATGCTTTTAACTCCCTGCTTTGTTTTTCTACTAGCAATAATTACACCTCCTTGTTGCCTTAAAAACAACTCCTATATACTATTATAGCTATTGCACGCAACTTGTCAAGGACTTTTTTCTAAAAAGTTTCCTGTTACGCAATATATATTTACTTTAACGCAACTTAGCTTATAATATACATAAAGGTGGTGAGTATAATGCCTACTTTCAATAAAAGGTTTAAAGAATTAAGAAAAGAAAAGAATCTAACCCAGCAAGAATTGGCGGATAAATTTTATTTGAACAAAAGCTCCATATCAAGATATGAACAGGGAAAACAAATGCCAGAAATAGATCAATTGCAAAAATTTGCTGATTTTTTTGGTGTTTCTATAGATTATTTACTTGGCAAAACTGATATACGGGATCCGTATAATTGTTTTGTTATGGAGGCGGAATGTGAATACGGACCTAGAGGTAAAAAGCAAGCAGAAGAACTTCTTGAAGGGGTCCAAGCTATGTTTGATGGTGGAGAACTCCCTGATGAAGATAGAGATGAATTTTTCCGTGCAATTACCGAAATATATTTTGAGTCCAAGGAGAAGAACAAAAAATACACTCCTAAAAAGTATAGAAAGAAAACTGAATAGCTTTATGGGGGACTGGGTATGAAGGAATATATAGAATATGAAGCAAAAAAACTCGTAAAAAAATATAATACCAGAGATCCGTTTAAAATAGCTAATGAACTAAATATAACAATAAAGTATTATAATTTCAAAAAACTAAAAGGTTTTTACACATATTGTTATAAAAATCGTTATATAGGTATCAATTACAATTTATCAGAAATCAAGCAGCAACTTTGCTGTGGCCACGAAATTGGGCATGATCAATTGCACCGGCATTTAACGTATTACATGAAGGACTACGATCTATTTACTACTAATTCCAGAACAGAATATCAAGCAAATTTAATGGCTGCTCATATACTGGTGCCTGATGAGCTTTTAGACAAGTACTACAACTCTGGCTACACAATAGAACAAATTGCAGCTAATGAAAATTTATATCCAGATCTAATTAGACTTAAGTTTGATTTGGATATTTTTTAAGGCTTACTGCGGAATATTTTTCCCGCTTTGGTCTGTGGATACAATATAAGGAGGTTTTACAAAATGGATAATATGTTACGCTACATACCAGGGTTTCGCTCAAACACGACCTGGAAAAAGATTATTGCCATTATCTACTATATCTTTGCATTACTTATGTTTGCAGGTGGATGGGGATTAGGGCTAATGTTTTTGGCAGCGCCATTTATGCTGTTTTCTTTTATTGACGTAATCAAAAATAAAAATAGCAAGCCTATACAACCCATAATTGCTTTTATAATATCTTTTATACTGCTTATAACAAGTATAAACGGGATAAATACTAGTGCCGCCGAGCAGGCAAGAATAGAAAAACAGCAGCAAATTAAAGCTGAGGAACAAGCAGCTTTGGAAGCATCGCAAAAAGCCGAGGAAGAACATAAACAAAAAGCAGAAGAAAAACGTAAGAAAGAGGAAGAAACTAAA
>JBAYAL010000358.1:0-2819 GCA_041669825.1 Eubacteriales bacterium
TAGAAAAAATAGAAAAAGAAAATCCTGTGCATCATCTTAGCCCTGAAGAAATCCCAGTGGAAAAAATGATAGCAAATATTGTTAAAAGAATTATTATTAATCCCAAGGGTATCAGTTTTAAACAAATAATATCATATGGTTCTCGAATGGAAATAGTGGTTGCATTTCTATCTATTTTAGAATTACTGAAAGATGGTAAAATAAGAGCAGAACAGCTTACCAACCAAAATGATATTTTTCTAGTACCTACAGATAAATTATGGGAGTTTGAGGAAGAGGAGTAGGTGAAATGCTGTTTCAAGAAACAGAAACGGCTGCGCTTGAAGTTTTGCTCTTTGTGGCAAACGAACCGTTAAACATAGACAAATTAGCGGAAATATTGGAAATAAGCAGCGAGAATGTGTTGGAACTAATAGATATTCTTAATAATAGATACAAAAACCTTTCCTGCGGTTTTAATATTGTAAATATTAAAGATGGGTATAGACTTGGGACAAAACCAGAATTAGCAAATTATATTGAAACTCTATATAAACAACCGACTAAGAACCTGTCTAATGCAGCTTTGGAAGTGTTGTCGATAGTAGCGTATAAGCAACCGGTAACGCGAGGAGAAGTGGATTTTATTCGCGGTGTACAATCAGATAGATCCTTAATAACTTTAGCAGAAAAAGGACTGATATATGAAGTAGGGAGAAAAGATAGTCCCGGTCGTCCGATCCTTTATGGGACTACTGAAAAATTCTTACTTCATTTTGGGCTTAGAAATGTTGATGAATTACCGGAACTGCTCTTTGAAGAAGGTAATGAAGAAGATGAAAATGAAGGCGAAGACGATATTAAAAATGAAAAAGAAATTAATATTGAAAAAGAAAAAGAGTAATGGGTTAATATGACTGCAGAAAATATAGAAGCAGTCTTTAATCTTCATGTTCATATAATAAAATATATGGATATTCCAGTTATTATTCCTTTTCTAGATGAAAAAGTCTCTGGAAATATACCAATTTGGCAGGAACTTTTTCATCCTTTACCTATAACTACTCCAGAAGTTAAAAAACAAAAATCTATATAAAAAATTAGGATCAGATTGGAGAAGATTTTATGAATTGTGAAAAAATCATAATGGAAAACAAGCTTAAAGAGATTAAAAAAGCTTGGGTATGCAAACAACAGCAGGGAGCTGCTGTAGGAGCATGGGACACTGTCTCAAAGGAATATGCAGACAAAGGTCTCCCTGATTTTAAAACGGATGGATTCTTAAAAGTTATAGATAAAAGCATTAACTTAACACGTGAGATGACAAGCCTTGATGTAGGATGTGGTGCAGGAATCTATTCTCTGGCACTTGCTTTTAGATTGAAGCATGTAACAGGTGTTGACTTTTCACCAGAAATGATCAAACTGGCAAAGAGACTTGCACAAAAATACAATTTGAAAAACACGGAATTCAGGCAGTTTAACTGGCTTCAGGAAGACGCATCATATTATAAGCATAAATACGACGTTGTCTATGCTCACAACACGCCGGCCCTTGCTGATTACGAAACGCTGAAGAAGATAATAGACAGTTCAAAACGTTACTGTTTTATTGAACAGGGCATCAGGCGTATTGAACCCATATTGGATAAGCTAAGTATGATGCTCGGAACAGACTGGGACAAACAGTTCTGCGATGAAGTTTTCCTGAATTCTTTCGAAACACTCTGGGCTATGGGTTATGAACCTTATGTTACCTATCGTCCTGCTGTATGGTCCGGAGAACGTCTATTGGAAAAAGCAATACCATGGTATATCAGTAGATTAGAAGGTGGCCGCGGAGAAAAACTTGATCCAAAATCAAAACAGAAAGTCATTGATTATCTCAGTAGTATTTCTAGAAATGGAAATACCAGAGAAGAAATTCATAATACGACCGTTACTATTTTCTGGGAAGTTTGAGGCTCCTGTTTACTTTACTTGAAATGTTATACTTGATTATAAATTAAACTGTTTTTTAGTAAAATACCGAGAAAATATGAAAAATGATATAGTCACGACTAATGTGTATGCCGAACTATTCAAGAAAGTAAAATCTTTAAAACGTATCATTTAATGTAAGACGTTTTTTTTTTTAATAATTTTTGGGGTTTTTCTAACTCATTATTAATACTCATTGTTAATACTCATTATTAATATGCATTTGTACCCTTACCACGTTTAAATATGCAAAATTTAAAAATAGGGCAAGTATTATAATAGCTTCTATGTAAATTAGAATAATTTACTGTTAAGATATCTTACAAAAAAAGCTCTTCTAATGTAAAACGTATTATTTTACGATAAATAAAGTGAGTATATATTAATCCAAGGAGGGGTTATATTGAAAATACAGGAAAGTACTGTAAGAATGGAATCGAGCAGTTATAGAGAAGAAGAAAGAACAGTAATGGAGAAAATGAATTTCTGGGTTGATGAAAAAAATATTGTAGCACCAGAAAAAGATACTCTTGAATTGTCTGACCAAGCAAAAGCTCTTAATGAAAATAATAAGAGTAACGAATCTGTTTTTAGCTTGAGTGCTAAGGATATGCAAAATATTGAATTAATAGAAAGGTTCTTCAAAATACTTACCGGAAAAGTAATAAAAATTCAAATCCCAGAAGAAATTAAAATCATATCTCCTGATTCGGCAGAAATATTATTCACTGATGGAAATAAGGTGAATATAGATACAAATATAAATACAAATACAAATGGGACAGAGGGATGGGGGGTTAATTATTCATATAATGAAACAAACATTCTTGAAGAGGGAGGGACTTTTAATTCGTCCGGAA
>JBAYAL010000359.1:0-2817 GCA_041669825.1 Eubacteriales bacterium
CCTAAACATTCCTAATGTTTCATAGGTATAAACAGAGCCCAAAAGTTCATCCATCACATTGACGGCGCCTATATAATTTATAAGTCCTCCGCCAAACATATTGCTTGTTTGTATCGATATACTGTTTACTCCCATTGGCGCACCAAAAAGCACAAGTACCCGCGGAATTACTTCAAGAGTTTCAAACTCTGATTTTATAGAAATTTCGTCTTCTGTCATTTTATTAATTATACTTTGCGCTTTTTCAATTTTTTAAAAATATTCTCCCAAATATAAAATGCTGTTTTTCAGACCTGAAATATCATTATAATCCATATATACGGCATTAATATCAAGAGCTTTAAGACTTGTGGCAATTTCAGGAAAAGACTGAATTGTAGCGTCTGAAAGTATGTATTCACTTGGGTTAAGCATTGAATATCTTCGTAACTAGGAGACATTGCCATCCCTATTTCTGTGTATTTTTCATTATCAGCGTATTCTGCAAAATTTTCACTGCTACCTGTTGGAACTCCGATAACTTCAACATCTAATTCACTTAATATTTGTAGAGTAATACTATCCCCTGCAATAACTCTTGTTCCCTTTTCAGACACAGAAGCAGAATTATTATAACAACCGTAAACACTGACAGATTTTTTCTTCTTTTTTTTATTTTTATTTGTTATATTTAGTTAGTTGTGACTAACTGTTAATAAAAATATATGAGGTTTTTAAACCTCAATTAATATTTTTTTCTTTTTTATTATAAAAAAGTTTTATTATATATTGTATTTTGTTCTCATTTTATGTTATAATTTCAGTAATATAATTCGGAGAATAAAAATGAACAATTTAACTTTTATAATGGAAAACTATCTTGAAGCTATATATGAACTTAGTAAAGAAAAAAATTTTGCAAGGATTTCTGATATTGCCGAGCGGTTAAATGTCACAAAAGCCAGCGCAAGCAGTGCCATGCAGACTTTAATGAATAAGGGTCTTATCACTTCTGAAAAATACAGAGAAATATATTTAACCGAAGAAGGTAAAATAATAGCAGAAATCACTTCAAAAAAGCATGTTATAATAAAACAATTTTTTACCGACATTTTAAAAATTGATACTGAAATTGCAGATATTGATGCCTGTGCAATAGAACATGTTATAAGCAATACCTCAGTTAAGGCAATGGAAACTTTTTTAAAAAACAACAAATAGTAATAATCTTAATAAAAAAAATACAGACTATAAATTACAGTCTCCAAAAATCGGAGGCTGTAATTTTAGCTATTTTTTGTTTTTAGCATATGAATTTTTACAACTAGAGCATCCGCAACAATTACAATCGCAATCACAAGAGTGCTTGCCTTTCTTTTTTCTGATAATTGCAGAAATTACGGTGCCTGCAACTATAGCTGAACATCCGATAATGATTAAAATTTCTACAACTCCCATAATAAGTTCTCCTAAAATTTACATTTTTTTGTTTTGCATTTATTATTATATATAATTATTAGAATTAATAACGCAACAATAAGGGCAAAAATTAAACTAGTCCACCACCAACTTCCGATTAAATATACAACTGCGCCAGTAATATAAGAAGCAACAATCCAAAATAACAAAGTCATTTTATATTTTTTACTTGATAATTCTGCTTTTGCTGTAGCAACAGCCGCAAAACAAGGTATAGTTGTCATGTTAAATGCTATAAAAGATATAAGAGCAGGTATCGTTATGCCTGTTACTGTAATCATTTCAACTACCGCATCTTTTCCTTCCAATGCCTCATCTGCTGTAAAGCCTAAAGTAATAAATGCTGCTAAAGATGCAAAGGTAGCAATTACATTTTCTTTTGCAATTAGTCCAGTAACAGCCGCAACAACAAATATCCAACCCCAACTTCCAAGCTGACTTCCAAAACCTAATGGAGTAAATATAGGTTGAATTAAACTTCCGATTGATGCAAGAATACTATTGCCCATTTCTTCATTCGGAAGGTATTCCCAACTCCAGTTAAAATGACTTACAAACCAAATAACAATAGTTGAAGCAAGAATTATTGTAAATGCTTTCTTTATGAAATGTTTCGACTTATCCCAAAGATGAAGCATAAGATTTTTAAACTGAGGTGCGTGATATGATGGCAATTCCATAATGAAAGGAGGTACTTCGCCTTTCATTGTTGTATTTCTCATAAGAAGAACGCTTAAAATTGCTATTGTTATTCCTAAAAGATACATAGAATATGTAATCAAATCTGCATTTCCTGTCCCAAAATACATTACTATTCCACCTGCAATAGCTGTAAGAATAGGTAATTTAGCCCCGCATGAGAAAAAAGGAATAACTCTTATAGTTGCAGTTCTTTCGTTTTCGTCGGCAAGAGTTCTTGTATTAATAATAGCCGGCACACTGCATCCAAATCCCATAATCATCGGCATAAACGCTCTGCCGCTTAACCCGAATTTACGGAATATTCTGTCAAGTATAAACGCTACACGCGCCATATAACCACTGTCTTCAAGAATAGAAAAGAATAAAAATAAACATAAAATCTGAGGTAAAAAAGATAATATAGAGAATAATCCGCCAAGGATACCGTCACACACAAGACCTACTGCCCATTCTGATGTACCTTCTAATAAAGTTGCAACATATTCATTAATTCCGCCCAGACAGACATCAAGAAAGTTAAATAAAATTACTCCAGGAGAGTTTATTCCTCCTGCTCCGAATAGTCCTTCAAAAAATGAGCCCTCCAGCGATACAAAATCTTCAGGTATTATTCCTAAAGCTCCTAAAAATAAAAAGTCTTCACTGAAAGTAAGATGA